>NZ_JAFMOT010000100.1:0-625 GCF_019049695.1 Rahnella perminowiae | reverse complement strand
ACTTAGGGTTGGGCGCTGTACCGATTCGCCAGGCTGACCCTGATCTCATCCGTCACCTTGCTCGCATTGGTAGTAACCTGAATCAAATTGCCAGGCACGCCAATACCGAAAAACAGCTAGACGTCCAAGTATTGCAGGAATTGGCTAAAGCCAATGCTTTGCTTGACCAACTTGTCACTCAAGCGGAACAGGATTAAAGGGAGGTCGCCATGTTGGTCAAAATCTTTAGCCGAGGCAAAGGCTCAGGTAATGCCCCCATCAATTATCTGCTGGGTAATAATTATATGAGTGAGGGAAAATTGCGAGATGGGGCAAGGATAGTCAGTGGTAACCCTGTGGTGACTCAAGCCACGATTAATAGCAGTAACTTTGCTCGCAGATATACTGCTGGGGTATTATCGTTTGAAGAAGCCCCCGATGCGATTAGTGAGGCAGACAAACAAGCCATCATTCAAGACTTTGAGAAAGCTATGTTTGCAGGGATGGCTCATGATAGATATAACGTACTTTGGGTCGAGCATACTGACAAGAAAGACCCTAAAACAGGCAAACCACGCCTAGAGTTAAACTTTCTGATACCTAATACCGAACTTTACACAGGTAAACGGTTGCAACCTTACTATCA
>NZ_JAFMOT010000101.1:0-690 GCF_019049695.1 Rahnella perminowiae | reverse complement strand
GGATATAACAAGCCCCTCCTAAGGGCTAGTTACAGGTTCGATTCCTGTAGGGACACCATTTCAATGTCTACAAACGTCCACTCAAGTCTATTTTATTCTCTAAATTCAGCAAGTTAACCCCATCACTTCGTCTACCAAATTCCAATAACTTTTATCAACATCCTGCACATTTTGTTGGTATAACAGTTGGTATGGTAAGTTCGATAATGCAGATACCATCAGTATGGGGGGTTTTCTATGGCACTCACTGAGGTAAAAGTAAGAAATGCTAAACCTGCGGAGAAGCCGATAAAGCTGACTGATGGTGGTATGCACCTTCTGATTCAGCCCAGCGGTTCGAAATATTGGCGTCTGCAATACTGTTTTGCCGGTAAACAAAAAATGTTGGCGTTGGGTGTTTATTCTGAAATCTCTCTTGCCACTGCAGGCCTTAGAAGAGACGAAGCAAGAAAGCTAATCGCAAACAATATAGATCCTGGTGAGAAGCGAAAATCTGAAAGGATTGAAGAAAAAGGGTTGCTCACATTCGAAACGGTTGCCAGAGATTGGCATTCGAGTAACAGTGTAAGTATCCCACCAAAACGGCCCATTCATTTTTAGAGATCTTCCGACATACTGATTATGTCCCCTGAGGAGATCGCTATGCGTAAGATCCGATTCACTGAGCACCAGATCATCGCCGTCCTGAAA
>NZ_JAFMOT010000102.1:0-701 GCF_019049695.1 Rahnella perminowiae | reverse complement strand
AGGCAGCACAGTTGGCTAAGTAAGTATTTTTACCCATCTCGATTTTTTCTTGCAAGTTCGCAGGTACTTTTTGTGCTGGTGCAGCTGCGTTATCGATATTTTGTGGCGCGCCTTCTGGTAGATAAACTTGGTCGTTTTGTTTGCCAGAATAGACGGTTTTGTTTGGGTCACCTTCAACTTTTATGATACCCAATGCCCCTTTATTAAATGCACGGAAGATTGAGTGGTCAACCATCACAAAGTCACCTGGGACTTCAGTTTTGAAAGTCGCGATTGCTGCGCCACCTGCTGGGATTAGGGTCGTTTGGACATTGTGGTTTTAAAGTTTTCCCGCCTCTACGTTGACTGTGTCAAAAATTTCGCCAATCACATGGAATGAAGACACCATGTTGGGTCCACCATTACCGACAAATAGACGAACGGTTTCACCCACTTTTGCTTTGAGCGCGTTTTCACCCGTCAATGCTCCGACAGAGCCGTTGAAGACGACATAGTCAGGTTTTTCTTCAATCGCTTTATCCATATCAAATGGTTGCAGACCTTGTTGGCCGTATTTACCTTTGGTATAGAAGTCACCTTGCATCACATAATATTCTTTATCAACTTTTGGTAGTCCTTCTTTAGGCTCAACCAAAATTAGACCATACATACCATTGGCGATGTGCATACCCACAGGCGCGGTCGCACAGTGATATACATAT
>NZ_JAFMOT010000104.1:0-709 GCF_019049695.1 Rahnella perminowiae | reverse complement strand
GCGCTTACCACTTTGTGATTCATGACTGGGGTGAAGTCGTAACAAGGTAACCGTAGGGGAACCTGCGGTTGGATCACCTCCTTACCTCAAGATACGCATTGTGCAGTGTCCACACAGATTGTCTGATAGAAAGTAACGAGCAGAAATACCTTAATAGGCTTGTAGCTCAGGTGGTTAGAGCGCACCCCTGATAAGGGTGAGGTCGGTGGTTCAAGTCCACTCAGGCCTACCAATTCCTTCCTCCTCTTCGTTGTCGCCATGTCTCGTTTGCCCAGGCAAACTTCGCATGACTGCGCCTTGATGAGAAAGTGATTGGCTGACTCATCAGGCTGATGAGTGATTAAGGTATCTGTAAGTGACTGTATGGGGCTATAGCTCAGCTGGGAGAGCGCCTGCCTTGCACGCAGGAGGTCAGCGGTTCGATCCCGCTTAGCTCCACCATTACCGTACAGCCCCTCAATAATACTTCAGAGCGTATTGGAAACAGTATGCTGCGAAGTATTTTGCTCTTTAACAATCTGGAACAAGCTGAAAATTGAAAGTTTACAGCTGAACATCACTCTCCGTATCTGTACTGAGTGATGGATTAGTCTGTAACAGAGTCTCTCAAATAATCGCAATGCGGCGGTGGAAACACCTTCGGGTTGTGAGGTTAAGCGACTAAGCGTACACGGTGGATGCCTAGGCAGTCAGAGGCGATGAAGGGCGT
>NZ_JAFMOT010000105.1:0-772 GCF_019049695.1 Rahnella perminowiae | reverse complement strand
GATGAAGAGCTGCTGGAACTGGTAGAAATGGAAGTTCGTGAACTTCTTTCTGCTTACGAATTCCCAGGCGACGACATCCCGGTCATCAAAGGTTCAGCGCTGAAAGCACTGGAAGGCGATGCAACGTGGGAAGCGAAAATCATCGAACTGGCAGAAGCACTGGACAGCTACATTCCATTGCCAGAGCGTGCTATCGATAAGCCATTCCTGCTGCCAATCGAAGACGTATTCTCCATCTCCGGTCGTGGTACAGTTGTAACCGGTCGTGTAGAGCGCGGTATCGTTAAAGTAGGCGAAGAAGTTGAAATCGTCGGTATCAAGGACACTGTTAAGTCAACTTGTACTGGCGTTGAAATGTTCCGCAAACTGCTGGACGAAGGCCGTGCAGGCGAGAACGTGGGTGTTCTGCTGCGTGGTATCAAACGTGAAGACATCGAACGTGGTCAGGTTCTGGCTAAACCAGGTTCAATCAAACCACACACCAAGTTTGATTCCGAAGTGTACATCCTGAGCAAAGATGAAGGTGGTCGTCATACTCCATTCTTCAAAGGCTACCGTCCACAGTTCTACTTCCGTACAACTGACGTGACCGGTACTATCGAACTGCCAGAAGGCGTTGAGATGGTAATGCCTGGTGACAACGTGAACATGGTTGTTACGCTGATCCACCCAATCGCGATGGATGACGGTCTGCGTTTCGCAATCCGTGAAGGCGGCCGTACTGTAGGTGCTGGTGTTGTTGCTAAAGTTATCGCTTAATCGCTGATAGTTT
>NZ_JAFMOT010000106.1:0-897 GCF_019049695.1 Rahnella perminowiae | reverse complement strand
TGCAGTGCACTCATGCCCGACGCGATTAGCTGAGTGCTGCCCCCCGTTGCCACGGGGAGTGCCAGCGGCATGCCAGACTGTGCGGGCGTATCAGCCTTCCCGCCAAACATCTTTTTGTACCACGGCGTTTTATCACCGGCTGACTTCTTACGCTTCGCCGCCTGCGCGTGCTGCTCAATTTCGGGCTTTATGCCTGCGACCGGCGTCGGTACGCCGTAAGACATCCGCCCGAAGTTATGATGCTGCTCCTCACAGGTTCGTGCTTCGGTATTTCCTGCGCCACATTCCGCGGATTTCGCAAACACCGGCATTGAGCGTCTGGCCTGTTCTGCCGCTTCTTTCTCAGCCTGAACCTGTAATACTGCGGCCCGCCCTGCCTCCCACTTTTCCTGTGCGAGTTCAGAAGGGGATTTACCTTTTCCCATCCACTGTCCGAGCGGTGCGATAACCCGGTTCGTCCCCGGCGGGCAACCACATAAAACATCCGAACCGTCCACAGCAGAAGCGAGGCCGTCAAAGGTGGAATGCGGTTCTCCGCTGGTGATTTTTCCGGTGAGGCCGCATTTCGGGCAGGCGGTCGTGACATCACCGATGCGGATCACACCTAGCCCGTGTTCCGTCGCATTGGGCAGAGAGGTCAGACACACCGCGCCCGTCGTGGTTTTATCACCGTGCAGCGCCTGCCCGCGACCATAACAATTTGAGCGATACCCCATCCGTTATGCTCCGATGCCCGGAACCGCCAGCCGGTAAATCGCAATAACCGGATGCTGACGGGCAAATACCGCCTGCTCCTCAACCACCGCCCTCGCGCTTTCATCCATTTCAGCCAGCTGTTCAGCGGTGAAAGGTGAGGCGTTGATGGCATCCAGTAATTCCTGATTCAGTTCATTAGTG
>NZ_JAFMOT010000107.1:0-949 GCF_019049695.1 Rahnella perminowiae | reverse complement strand
ATTTGATGCCTGGCAGTTCCCTACTCTCGCATGGGGAGACCCCACACTACCATCGGCGCTACGGCGTTTCACTTCTGAGTTCGGCATGGGGTCAGGTGGGACCACCGCGCTAGTGCCGCCAGGCAAATTCTGTTTCATCCGTACCGCAGCGCATCAGGGTTGCTCACCCCCGCGCCGCCATACGAACCAATCTAGGAACATTCCGCTGAAAATCTACTCTCTCGAGCCTGTCTCTCAAATCAAAACACCTTTGGTGTTGTAAGGTTAAGCCTCTCGGGTCATTAGTACTGGTTAGCTCAATGCATCGCTGCACTTACACACCCAGCCTATCAACGTCTTAGTCTTAAACGTCCCTTCAGGTGGCTTAAAGCCACAGGGAAGACTCATCTCGAGGCAAGTTTCGCGCTTAGATGCTTTCAGCGCTTATCTTTTCCGCATTTAGCTACCGGGCAATGCCATTGGCATGACAACCCGAACACCAGTGATGCGTCCACTCCGGTCCTCTCGTACTAGGAGCAGCCCCTCTCAATCTTCCAACGCCCACGGCAGATAGGGACCGAACTGTCTCACGACGTTCTAAACCCAGCTCGCGTACCACTTTAAATGGCGAACAGCCATACCCTTGGGACCTACTTCAGCCCCAGGATGTGATGAGCCGACATCGAGGTGCCAAACACCGCCGTCGATATGAACTCTTGGGCGGTATCAGCCTGTTATCCCCGGAGTACCTTTTATCCGTTGAGCGATGGCCCTTCCATTCAGAACCACCGGATCACTATGACCTACTTTCGTACCTGCTCGAGCCGTCACTCTCGCAGTCAAGCTAGCTTATGCCATTGCACTAACCTCACGATGTCCGACCGTGATTAGCTAACCTTCGTGCTCCTCCGTTACTCTTTAGGAGGAGACCGCCCCAGTCAAACTACCCACCAGACACTGTCCTCACCCC
>NZ_JAFMOT010000108.1:0-1060 GCF_019049695.1 Rahnella perminowiae | reverse complement strand
CCATCTCCCCCTGATGAGTTAGAGCCGCTACCACCGTCTCCACCATTTCCCCCATTGGCTCCATTCTGTCCGCCGTTCCCCCCATTTCCTCCATTAGATCCATCTCCGCTCCCTGCATTTCCTCCATTCCCGCCATTCCCGCCATTCGGACCGTTACCCCCGTTGCCACCATTTCCACCATCAGCAGTAAGAATTATTCCTGAATTACTCGGTGGCTTTTGGTCTGGTTTATAATCTATGGGATAAGTTTTATCAGAACCGTTCTGACCATTAATGCCATTGTGTCCATCAACTCCATTTCTTCCAGGTGAATTATTTTTGTTGCCACCATTTTCTCCGTTACCACCATTGCCTCCATTAACACCACCGTCTCCACCTCGACCTCCAGAAGAATTATTACCACTACCGCCATCACCACCTTTACCTCCATTAGCGTCGCCATTCACTGATGGTGAGTTGTTATAGTGTTTATTATGTTTATGATAATGAATGTATTCACTCGAAAAACTACGTAGTGGCAGTAGGGCAATGATAAAAATTGTTGAGCCAGCTAATAAGCTGAGTGTTTTTTTTATTTTCACTTTAACCTCCAAATTTAAAGGCCTGATTTACAGGCCTTTATATTTTCATTCAAGCATGGTTTGAATATCAAGCGCCGCCATCACCACCATCGCCGCCATCACCACCGCCGTCGCCGTCGCCGTCACCATTTCCGTCACCATTTCCTGTGCCGTTGTTATTACCACTATCATTACCGCTGTTATTACCGCCGTCCCCCCCACGTGCGCCAGGAGAATTGTCACCGCTTCCGCCGTCTCCGCCGGGACCACCATTAGCATCCCCAACCTTTAAAAAAAAGTTGTGGGTGTTATGAGGGGCTGTTGTTAGGAAATCAAGATGAAGTGGTTCAGCTGCTCTGGATAACCCAGCAAAAGCTAATAATAAAAGTGCTGCAATTCTACTTACTTTCATAATTAAAACCTCATTGGTAATTTTTGGGTTTACTTATTCATGGTAAAAGAACGCAAAAGAACATTGCTTTTTTAATGTAGCAATCAAT
>NZ_JAFMOT010000109.1:0-1174 GCF_019049695.1 Rahnella perminowiae | reverse complement strand
TGACCTGCTCCCCGTTGATTAATACACCACGATGTTAGTAATGTCTTCATAAGCCACATGAGGACATCCCCATGAAGAAGCGTTTTTCCGACGAACAGATCATCAGTATCCTCCGCGAGGCTGAAGCCGGGGTTTCTGCCCGTGAGCTCTGCCGTAAGCACGCCATTTCCGACGCCACCTTTTACACCTGGCGTAAGAAGTATGGCGGTATGGAGGTGCCCGAGGTTAAGCGCCTGAAGTCGCTTGAGGAAGAGAACGCCAGGCTCAAGAAGCTGCTTGCCGAAGCCATGCTGGATAAGGAGGCGCTTCAGGTGGCTCTGGGGCGAAAGTACTGACGACAGACCAGAAGCGGGAAGCCGTGATGTTGATGTGTGATGCGACCGGTCTGTCGCAACGTCGTGCCTGCAGGCTTACAGGTTTGTCCCTGTCGACCTGCCGTTATGATGCTCAGCGTCCGGCTGCTGATGCACATTTATCAGGGCGTATTACTGAGCTGGCGCTTGAACGCAGACGTTTTGGTTATCGGCGTATCTGGCAGTTGCTGCGTAGGGAGGGCCTTCACGTCAATCACAAGCGGGTATACCGTATTTACCACCTTAATGGACTGAGCGTAAAACGCAGACGACGCCGTAAAGGGCTGGCGACCGAACGGTTTCCGCTTCTTCGCCCGGATGCGCCGAACCTTACATGGTCGATGGATTTCGTTATGGACGCACTGGTCAACGGTCGCAGGATCAAGTGCCTGACCTGTGTGGATGATTTCACGAAGGAGTGTCTGACGATCACCGCTGCTTTCGGTATTTCAGGCGTTCAGGTCACGCGTATTCTGGACAGCATCGCGTTGTTTCGGGGCTATCCGGCGACAATAAGAACCGATCAGGGCCCGGAATTTACCTGCCGCGCGCTCGATCAATGGGCCTTTGAGCATGGTGTGGAACTACGGCTTATCCAGCCAGGTAAGCCAACGCAGAACGGATTTATTGAGAGTTTTAACGGACGCTTTCGCGATGAGTGTCTGAACGAACACTGGTTCAGCGATATCGTTCACGCCAGGAAAACCATTAACGACTGGAGGCAGGATTATAACGAGTGTCGTCCACATTCGGCACTGAATTATCTGACGCCATCAGAGTTTGCAGCACGGTGGCGAAATGGAAAATGTGAAGGTAAACAA
>NZ_JAFMOT010000182.1:0-169447 GCF_019049695.1 Rahnella perminowiae | reverse complement strand
TTCCGGACCTTCAATGTGGTGGATGATTTTAACCGTGAAGCGCTGGCGATAGAAATTGACCTGAATATCCCGGCGCAACGCGTCGTGAGAGTGCTAGACAGGATAGTGGCAAACCGCGGCTATCCGCGGAAGATTCGTATAGATAACGGACTACCGTCTGAGTCAACTGTTTTTACGCAAAGGGCTCCTGCCATCTGATAAGAAGGTGATGGTTTATTTTATATCCGATATTGCTCATTTCCTTTTGGCTTATAAACATGCTTACCATGATATACAAGGGTCCGGATGGCCCGACAGGACTTAACACAGCATTTTGGGAAGCCATGGACGTTGAGCATTATCTAATGGTCGCGATGCGCCTTACGGCCCATTGAATCACATCCCATGGCTTATTTCATAATACCCTTTATAATCAATATCCTGTTTTACAATCGCATGCGCTACTCTGGCGACTTTTGTTGCCACTGCCGTCATGGCTTTTCTTTTCTGATCGGGTTTATCTCCATTTTCCCGGATATAACGTTCATATTTGTACCGGAAGCTGTTTTCTCTCGTTCTTACGGCTACTGTGGCGGCAAGCCAGAAGGCATATCTTAACCGTGCGTTTCCACGTTTTGACAATCGGTAACCACTGTGTTTTTGCCCGCTCTGGCTGGCGGAAAGGTTAAAACCGCAGAAGCTGAGATACTGTCGGTAATGCGCGAAACGTGTCAAATCACCACTTTCAGCAATTATCATCAGGGCAATGACTGCGCCAATACCCGGGATCGTACGTAAATGTTGGTAATCACTCCGTTCCTGTAAATAATTTTCTGCCTGTTTCTCAGGCTGCAACCGTTGAGCCGAAAGCTCGACATATCGATGAAGCTGTAATTTGAACGTCGTTACTGCCAGAGAACCATCCGACAACGGTAACGCAATGGAATTCGCTGAAATATCATAGAGGTGCTCAAGAAACTGCTGTTTATACTGCTTCCGGCCAACAACATCCCATGCCTGTTTTACAAACAAATCCCGGTTCAGTGATGTGATACAGGACGGTGTGGGAAACTGAAGTAAAAACTGAC
Organism: Rahnella perminowiae; assembly: GCF_019049695.1. Classification (NCBI taxonomy): domain Bacteria; kingdom Pseudomonadati; phylum Pseudomonadota; class Gammaproteobacteria; order Enterobacterales; family Yersiniaceae; genus Rahnella; species Rahnella perminowiae. The sequence goes on along the minus strand of NZ_JAFMOT010000182.1, from coordinate 168,380 downwards.
AGAACCACTCTGCCCGGGACATATGCAGAAATTGTTCAGCCTCGGGAAAATAAAGGGTCAGATAGTGATTCACCAGGCTGTTCAGACAGCGGGTTCGTGCCAGCGTAACCTGATGGTAGGTGTTTGATATTTCCTGTATATCGATAACGCCATTCGCCAGAGGATCATAAAATGGCGAAGATAAACCCTGTTCCAGCAAATACATGCTGACACTGGCATCTTTACGATCATTTTTATCCCAGGTCTTAAACAGCATCTCGCGGGCCCGAGCACATCTGACAGATGAAACAAGATGGCACTTTACTCCCTGCTGATGTAACCACCATGCGATGTTGCGATGATAATCAGAGGTAGGTTCAAAGGCGGCGATGATACTGTCATGGGGTGAAGCGGTGAGAGCAAGCAGTCGGTTGAACCCTTCCAGTGTGTTTTCAATACGCAGATAAGACGTTCGTCCATCCGGGTACCGAATTTTTGCATCATGATGTTTTTTAGAGATATCCAGGGCAATCAGTGTCCTCGACATGCTGACATTGCTAACAGGAGTGTTCATTGATTTTCTCCACTTGTGACAGACACTACAAGTTGTAGAAAATGGCTGACTTAAACGCTAACCAGATGCATTCAATAGGTATCACGGGCCAGAACTGATATCACTGGCACTGGCGCAATGGGCCGAAGAACATGGTGTGATGCTGGAATTTATCAAGCCGGGTAAGCCAACACAGAACTCGTTTATCGAACGGTTTAACCGAACGTACCGGACCGAAATACTGGATTTTTATCTGTTCAGAACGCTGAATGAAGCACGGGAAATAACGGAACACTGGCTGAATGAATACAACAGCGAGCGGCCCCATGAATCCCTGAATAACCTGACGCCGGAAGAATACCGGCTGATGGCTGAGAAACCGGAAATCTCAAAAAGTGTGTGGAACTAGAGCTGGGATACTTACACCGGCAACGCCTGGGAGTCGAAGGAGGAGAGCCAAATCCGCTTGTCTGAAAGATGAAAGAACCCACGCAGAAACACAGCTCTTAAAAGACAGAGGCAGGCTTTGCCGTGAAGAAACTAAGGATATGCATCAAATATTGGCGAGAATAAACATTAGAATGGCACTGATATTTTTTGTATTCTGAAAACTCACTGTCCTTCATTTGCATGCATACTACAAATGCTCCTTCTTCTGAAATTCCTTCATCCTTATTTGATGTTTTCAAATCTGGCGGCCTGGGGCCTGGCTCAGAACCTTGAGGGCCTCGGGTTCTTTCACTCTATAAATGACCTACCTTTACAGGTCGGAAATGACGTTATCTATCCCTGGAATCTAAGCCCGACGCACGGCGTTAATGGATTATCGGGTTTAATGACTATCTTGCTCCTCCCGATCGCACTACTGAATATCCGTGCCGGATTTTACCTTAATCGGTGCATGGGCTGGATAAGCCTGTTTTTCTGGATCTCGCCAGGGACGTTCAGCCTGATGGGTTATGTCCCTGACTTTAATAGTTTCGGTCCTGATGTGTTCCGGTTTGGGAGCGACTTTACGGGCAGTGTGTCTTCTGCGGCAGCCAATTTGCTTATCTCAATGGTTGCCGGCTGGTCAATCATTATGCTTTTCAGCGCGCTCTGGAAGAAAAATACCTTCAAAAATGCTTATGACCACATCTGGTACGTCTTGGGTCTTATCGCAGCTCTTTATTACGTTACGGACAGCGGCCTGCCCTCCTATAAAGAGGACCTGTCAGAAACTGGTGAACGCACCACCCTGATCGTGCAGCACTATCGCAACGGCGAGCAAAACTTGGAAGATCTGTGTAAAGAACCGGACGTGATAAATCAGGTTCCAGATTTATGCAGCCTGGCGCCTGAGATGCGGTGGTCGCTACAGAACAGCTTTGCTTCAAAAGATATTTTGCGCGCCAGAATAGATTTACCCGACTGGGTGACAAGAGTTGCTTACGATCGGGGCATCGGCAAACAGATTGAGACGTTCAATGCTCTGGCATGTTCTGCGCATGCGTTCAGGGGTAACTGTGAGGTTGTCCCCATCGAGATGGCTCTTAACGGTGTGGATTATAAAACGCCCGGGGCCTTTCTAACCCCAGTCTATGCCCAGAGACTTCTGCGACTGCATGTATCCATGCAAAAAGCCGACTCACGCATAAAAGATATCGAGCAGGGGCATAACACGCGCTATTTTGTGTTTCTTATGCTGGCCTTTGTCGCGGGGGGTAAGCTTGCAAATACGTCCAGGTCGATGGTCAGCCATGATACGGTTCGCCCTCGCTCATGGCTGCTCTCCGGTATAAGGTTTATCATTCACAACACGCTGCTGGTGATAAAGTTCCTTACAGCAGAACTGGTCTTGCCGCTTATGCAACGTATGGTACAACGGGTTAAATGGCATACCGCCCGGATTAAAACCAGAACGCCCAAAAGCGCGGCAGAACATGATGCCTCCTCCGGTAAAGGGTAACCCTTTGACGATCGTGCTGTGACCTGGAGCTGGTGCGAGAAGAGCAGACCTACAACGTATCCCAAGAGACTTGCCTGACAGAGACCGGTCTGATTCCCATCAGGTCAAGTTTGCGAGACTTTTCTATCCACTCCTCTTCGCAGCGGCACGCTATGGACCACTGTGCCGCTGCAACGGATTTCTGAAGAAAAAGATACTGGAAATAAGCCTCATCCACCGCAGACAGAGAATGGCCCAAAATCATCACTTGCTTAACTCCGCTCAGTCCCTCGAAAAAGTGTCGGTGTTTAGCGATAAGTTTCTGTGAGGGTTTAAACGTCGCACAGAAATAGTCATCAATGATGCTGTTAACCTCCATGAGCCGCGTATCCATATCTGCAATATCTGCCCTGTCGTTGAGAGAGGCGCGGAATTCAGGCTCCCAGGCATGTCCAAGGATCAGTTCATCGTCCCTTGCTTCGGCAGAACCATGGATGTGGAGCACACGATCTGTCCCGACGCCATAAACGCGTCTCAGTGTGCTGGTGTAGTTAAAGGTGAGAAAAAGTGCCTGCGAATCCAGTTTAGTCAGGCGGTTAGGCGAACTTTCACAAGAAGGTATCGGCAATTGACGGATCCACTGACCGAATCGGCTACGCATGCCCTTAGAGAGGCGTCTGACAACCTGATCCACCTCATACTGGAAATCATGATGACCTGCGTCACTCCAATCCTCATCACCGTATGAACTCATGAAATGGCCGAGGTTGTTGATGAGCATGTCGGCATCGAGGTCTGCAAGCGCGGTTTCGAGATCACACCAGTCATCATCCACTGGAAGGTACTCTTCCACATCCCGATAAATATCCGAATCCATGGCCAAAAGAAATTCCTTAAAATGCCACAGGCTAGAGGGGATGTTATGCCTGAGATCGAAGCCATTTCCAATGACATAGAGTGTAGTTGTCTGCATAGACCCTCTCACGACAGATGACCTGTTTGCGTTGAAATACCAGAATATCTCGTGTTTTATAACAGCAGATACCTTATACCCCCGGAAAATTATGGAAAAAATCAGACCCGCAACAGTTCAGTTCATCAAACTTGGTGAGGCAGGTGAATGGGAGCAGCAGTGCCTGTCGGAGGGCACGCTTCGGTTTGGTTATCATAAAACCCCAGACAATCTTTGCGTTGACGACCAATGGGAAGACGTTCACGAGATATGGCTTAAAGAGCGGAAGGGAAATAAGGCAAGCGCCAGCAGTGACGTCAGGCAGATCAAAACTTTCTACACGGCAGATGAAGATACACTATTCATTACCATCAGGGGGGGATTTCTTTACTGGTGTCGACCCGTGGGGCCGGTTGAGGTACTGGCAGATAGTAGCCGGGTCAGAAAAACGATAGAGGGGTGGCAAAACACCAGCGTTGGGGGCGCGCGATTAACCACGGATCACCTGAGCGGAGACCTGTTAAAGGTTCAGGGGTATCGGGGTACGATCTGTAACGTAAGCGCACATGATTACATTGTACGAAAAATCAATGATGAAGATCTCCCTACGGTGTCTGATGCTAAGCAGGCTGAAGTAACGTACCTGGCCGCGATAAAAAATCTGTGCCAAATGCTAACCTGGCAGGATTTCGAGCTACTGGTAGACCTTGTTTTTTCAACCAGCGGGTGGCGGCGCACCAGTATTGTCGGTAAAACCCAAAAAACGCTGGATCTTGAGCTTGAATCCCCCACCACCGGCGAGAAAGCTTTTGTTCAGATTAAATCATATGCGGACGCACATGCTTTCAGCGATTACGCAAAACGGTTCAGGGAAACCAGCGCCTATGAACGGATGTTTTTTATCTGGCACAGCGGACCGTTATCCGAAAATATCAAAGCCGAAGGCATCACGTTAATCGGCCCCGACAAGTTAGCTGAACTCATTCTGGACAGTGGTTTATCAAGATGGCTTCGTAAAAAAGTTTCATGATATTCCGGCTATTTCTTCAACTCATCGGCAGTGAATCAACGTGATAAGGCTCCGGAAACGGGCTTTACCTAGACGCCATCGGACCTCAGCCGCAGGCGCGAAATGCCTACTCAAGCAGTTCGGTGAAATTTACCGGCCTGCTGGTAAGCGCAGTCGGGCTGACGACACGGGGAGCCGAAGGGGGCACTAGGTATGATGACTGTGATGACTCTTGTGTCTTGAATACATAGTCAATAATCACACCTTTGATCAATGTCATATTGTTCAATAGTTGATCATCCTGCAGAAGTCTGAAGTTAAATGCTCTTTTTCAGGGATCGTATGGGTATTAGAAAATTTTGTTCTTCAGTTTAACTGAAGTCTGATTGATATTATTTTTTACAACCTTTGATTTAATATTAATATCAATTACTTAAATACAAATGAGTCGTTAATTAATTCCAAAACCTGCAAAAAACACTGTCTTCTTGAACAGTATCCTCTGACGTGATAGTTTCAAAATGTTACGGTTATTTAGGAGAAATCTTATGGCGACTTCCGTATTGGCTAACTGGCACGGTCATGATTATCAGGCTCGGTATTTCTGGATTGAGGCATGCCGGCTTAAAAATCCTCAACAAGATTTCGTCGCAGAAGTTTCCTATGAGGCCGACGGCCCTAAGGCTTTTGATGACGTCATTACCCGTTATAACCCCCCCCGTCGCAGCTCCGGACCCGAACGGATTCAGGCCGACTACTATCAAATCAAATTTCACGTTACGCAGGCTGTTAGCTTTGGATTCAAGGACCTGACTGATCCCGCCTTCATAAGCGCTAAGTCCTTCTCAATCCTTGAAAGGCTCAAACAGGCAAAGAGCACTGAGCCTGCCAATTCTGCTTTTCACCTTGTAACGACAGATCGAATTATCGATGCAGACCCGCTTGGTGAGATAATCAGTAATGTGGATGGCTCATTACGACTCGATAAGTTGTTTGATGGAACGACCGACAGGAGCCGTAAGGGCGAGGTTCGCAAGCTCTGGCGTGAACATCTCAAGCTTTCCACTGATCAGGAGCTGGAGCAGGTACTTACTGGCTTTCACATTCAACAGTCACAGCCCACGCTTGAAGCGATGCGTGAAAAAGTTAATACCAGCTTTCAGATCATTGGCCTGATCACCTGCGAAACCAGTTCGGAATTCCGTTTCGATGGCGCTGCGCGCGCCTTACGCAGTCAGAAACGTTATCGGTTTACCCGAGAGCAATTCACAGCCCTTTGCGTGGAAGAGAAATGGATCAGATTGGAAGCACCTGAAAGCTTCAGAAATGTTGCGCTACGCTCTTTCAGTGATGGGCCACTGGACATCATGGATGCACTTCCGGAACACACACTCTCCCTGCTTTCTCTCTTCGAAGGTCGCTTTCCCTCCCCAGGCATTGAGTGGAATGATGTTATTAAGCCCCAGGTAGAAACCTTCCTGACAGGTATCAGGCAGACGGAGCGTAAAGTTCGGCTGTTTCTGAATACTCACAGCTCTATTGCATTGCTTGCCGGTAAATGTCTTGGTCATAAGTCAGGCATGGAAATCGAACTGGTCCAGAAAGGGAGAATGGGCGACTCCATCTGGTCTGAGTACGAACCCCACAACGAAACTGCTGCGGTTATCGACATTGAGGCTGTTGGAACCGGAAGCGATGTTGCTGTAGTGCTCAGCATCACGAGAAATGCGCTGACAAAAGCGCGCGCTTACATACTCGCAAATCAGCCTGACATTGGACGGATCATTCATGTCACCCCCGCAAACGGGTACGGACAACGGTCGGTGAAAAACGGTTCGCATGCCGTAGCGCTTGCCGAACAGATATCCGATGCCGTCACGGATGCAGATTTACCGGTTGAGGGAAGCCTGCATATTTTCAGCGCTGCGCCGAATGCCGTTAATTTTTATCTTGGTCAGCACACCGATTTTCTGGGGACATGCGTCTTTTACGAGTATGACTTTGAACGTCAGCGAGATGCCTCTTACCTTCCTTCATTTAAGGTTTAATCACCATGGAACTTCAACCACAGTTCAACGAATTTTTAGGAAACATCAGGCCGACTGATAATCAGAAGGCTGACTGGAAAAGCGGCGCAAAGACCCTGCGCGATCGCCTGAAGAATTTCGAACCACTTCAGGATATCGTCGTATCGACGTTCCTGCAGGGCAGCATTCGTCGTTCAACGGCAATCCGTCCGCTGGGCGATAAGCGCCCTGATGTTGATAGACCCTACACGGATATCTCCCACCGATGCAATGGACCTGTTCATCCCATTCCTCGACGAGTATTACCCGGGAAAATGGGAGCCTCAGGGACGCTCTTTTGGTATCACCCTCTCGTATGTCGAACTGGACCTGGTGATTACCGCCATCCCAGAATCAGGCGCTGAAAAAAGCCATCTTGAGCAGCTCTATAAGTCAGAGTCAGTTCTGACGGTTAACTCTCTGGAAGAGCAATCTGACTGGCGCCTGAACAGAAGCTGGGCCCCCATTGTGGATGGGTTGTTTGAGAGCAACAGAGCCCAGGTAGAAGATGCCCCCGCTTCAGAATGGAAAGCGCACCCGTTAGTGCTTCCTGACAGAGAAAAGAATGAATGGGGCCGGACGCATCCACTCGCGCAGATCAGATGGACCGCCGAGAAAAACCGTCTTTGCAACGGTCACTACATCAACCTTGTCAGGGCGGTGAAATGGTGGCGACAGCAGAACAGCGAAGACCTGCCAAAATATCCTAAAGGCTATCCGCTGGAGCATCTGATTGGAAACGCGCTGGATAATGGCACCACATCAATGGCCCAAGGGCTTGTTCAACTGATGGACACTTTTTTATCGCGCTGGGCAGCCATTTACAATCAGAAAAGTAAGCCGTGGTTGTCAGATCACGGGGTTGCAGAGCATGACGTGATGGCGCGCTTAGCAGCCGAAGATTTCTGTTCATTTTATGAGGGCATTGCGGGTGCGGCGGAAATTGCCCGTAACGCGCTGGCGTCTCAGGAACCTCAGGAAAGTGCAGAACTCTGGCGCCAACTGTTCGGATCCAAGTATCCTTTACCCGGTCCTCAGGGCGGCGATCGCAATGGTGGATTTACAGTGCCAAGTAAACCAGCAGAACCACAGAAAACCGGACGCTTCGCTTGAGTACAGTCGTTCAGCAGGTGCCAGTAGAGCTGCAGGCAGCGTTCACCCTTATCAATAATGATCCAAGGATGCGGACGAACAATGCCTGGGCGCTCTCTGCTGACAAGAGATGGTCGCTTAAATTCACCGCCGGGCTTTCCGTATCCTGCTCCAGGTTTATGCCAGACAACAGCGTCTGGCATCTGGTCCTCTGGCAGGAAGAGGCTCAGATACGCATAGAGGTTTATCCCGATAAATCGGAAGGTATATCAGCAACGTTTCAGCACCAAAACTACAACTTTTCGGATGCGTCTACCCGCGGATGGACATCAGGAAATCCGTGCCTTGAGAATACGCCCGCCGCATTTGGTCGTAACTTATGGGGACAGGAACCCGAAGCATTACTCGACCGAATCAGCTGGCGACTCAGCAGGCTGCTGCTCTGGATTGACGCCGCTGCGCAGGAAAAACTTGCCACAACCGGGGATGCTGTTGAACTCCCCGCCTTCCCCGATCAGTCACCCTTTACCGTAATCGGTTTTAGCGAACAGACTGATGATCTCCCTTTCTGGGCATCGAAAACAGGAGAATGGGGGTTTGCAAGCAGCACTGGATTGCCCGGTGCGCGCGGTACCCGCTTTTTGCGTGAGTTTTTTGATAACAAAGGAAAGCTTATCCGGACAACCAAATGGTCCCCGTTCATGCGCAAAGGCGCGAGAACAACGAACGCAGTGTGGACTGTTTTGCCTACCCTCCCCGTTCTGTACCCATGGCAGGCACCCAGGACCTGGCAGGAGCTTAGCCGTTGCTTCGCACAATGCGGGTTATCACTGCCGGATCTCTTTTCAGATATTGGGCGTTCTGTCAGAGCTCTGCGCAAGCAACACTCGCCCGGATTACTCTTGCTGGGCTTTCCGCTGGAAAACAAAATTGGAGATGAGCCAACGCGCATTCACTGGCTGGCGCTGCATCTGGCCGGTCTCAGTAATACAATGACAAAACGCCCCGGATTCCGCCCAACGGAACGGAATCGCAGAGCCTGGGATCGCGAACAGCCATTTTCACAGGAGCCCATCAGGTGGGTGAGGACGCAGAACTGGGCTGCCGACCAGCTCAGAACACGTGGCGAAGCAGCCAACGACATTCGCAGCAAAAAGGTGCTGATAATCGGTGCAGGCTCACTGGGCAGCATGATTGCAGAAAACCTGATGCGCATGGGTGTTGTCAGCCAGGGCATTCTGGACGCAGACCTCCTACAGACCGGAAATCTGAGCCGTCACACCCTGACAATGACGTCAGTTGGCCATAACAAAGCGGCCGCGCTGGTTGAACATCTGAATCGTATTCTGCCTGACGCAAGTGCACGTTCATTCAGCTGCGCGTTTCCCCCTGAGAGTGAGGTCGCAAAAAACTCACTGCGTCAGTACGACGTGATCATTGATTGTACCGGTGATGATGGTGTTCTTAAGTCATTGGCGGCATTTGACTGGCAAAGTGAAAAAATATTTATCAGCCTGGCGATGACATGGCGAGCTGAGGGTTTATTTGCCTTTGCTGCCAGTGAAACAACGTTTCCGGTTAAGGATGCTTCCAGCCGCTTCGACGCCTCGGCGTCACCTGATATCGAGATGGATGAGGCGAGAATAGAAGGCATCGGGTGCTGGCATCCTGTATTTCCGGCCCGTGCCGATGACGTACAGTTATGGGCGGCCGTCGGAACAAAATTCATTTGCCGGGTGGTCAGTGCGCCAGGGAGAATCTATGAATATTTTAAGCAGATGCCTGATGGCACTGTCGAGAGAGAGCCGCATGAGTATTAAAGATGTGACTTTTTCGAGTGAGAGCGCACTTTATACGGTCGTCATTAGCTCCTCAACCATTGAGCAGATGGTTTCCGAATGTCTTAAAGCTGGCGTAAATGAAACAGGTGGCATTCTGATTGGCTCATACAGCGAAGACAATTCTACGGCAATGATCGTGGAAGCCACGACCCGACCTCCGGATTCACTCGCTGGCCGGACTACATTTCAGCGGGGCGTCAGAGGGCTGAGGTCATTACTTCATACCCGCTGGAAAAAAGGATTGTATTACGTTGGTGAGTGGCATTTTCACCCAGGAGGCTCACCCGAGCCCAGTGGTGATGACTTCAGGTCCATGACAAGCATTGCAGCGAACCCTGACTACCAGTGCTTGGAGCCTGTAATGATTATACTTGGAGGGGATCCGGCAGGCTCTTACAGTCTGAGTGCCAGTGTATTCCCAAGGGGAGACACCCCCATCAGACTGCGATAGGTACTGATTTAATATCCGTCCCCTTTGTTTTCCATCAGACCATGGTCTTCAGGCCCGAAGCGCCACTTTTTGCGGCCCGGCAGAGCTTCGCGCTCTGCCGGTTCGCTCAGTCGACAGATACTCAGGCTGGCCAGCGAGCCGAGGTGTTCATTGTGTGCGGCGTCACTTAATCATCGGTTCCATGAACGATTTCGGTTGAGGTGCTTAATACAAACCACACACGCTTACAAAACCGCTTTCCGAAACAAGAAAACGCGGGATTGCAGAAATGATCGCTTTCAGAGCGACCATTACCAGTCCATAAAGCCTGTGTCATTACCATCTGCCCCGCCGTTGATTCAAAAAGAATGCTGTCATCACTATCCGCTTTTCGCTCAGGCTGTGTGAAAACCCTAGTCCAAAACTCATGTGAGCGTGTCTACGCAAAATCTGAAATTAATCGACCGGTTAGTAGAGCCGAATTTTACGTATGAGCGCGGTTTTCAGCTCTGTTTTTGGCAGTTTCAGCGGCCAAAAAAGTTTTCACACAGCCTGCGCTCTTAACTGACTGTCATATTGGGTTGTGTACTGTACGAGAAAGCTGTATAGCGATATGAGCTAATGCAATTAATCACATGGAGTAACTACACATCAATCCCTTCTTGGGGTTGTTTTAATTCCACTGCAGGAACATGACTGTTCGTTGCTCGCCCTGTCTGGGCTCCGCCTCACTCATGTCCCTACAGCGTTACTGTTTTAAAAGCCCCCTTCACGCAGAGCCCCATTCCTTTGCAGTGCATTCCCACTCAAAGCTTATCCATCAAATAACGATGCGCTTTGGATGCCGCGCTGGCGGCCTTGAAAATATAGCGCTTGTCGTTCTTCAGTGCTTTCAGCCAGGAAGCGATATAGCTTTCATGCTGGACCTCCCCGACAATCCCCAGATCCGCCACCAAGAAAGCGCTTCCCAGTTCGGCGATCAACTCCTCAAACGCATACTCCTCACTGCCAAACTTCCCTTTCATTTCACGGTTCAGTCGACTTTTTGCCCCGCTCCAGTGAATCAGCTCATGCAGGCCGGTGGCGTAGAAATTGGCAGCATCGGTAAAAAGACAACGTTCCGGTAAACGGATTTCATCGGTTGATGGTGCAAAAAAGGCATTTTGTCCCTTCTCAATGATGGTTGCACCACTGTTACGGAAAAGCGCTTCCGCACGCGGTAGCGGCTCAAAGGTCTCTGCCGGACAAACGGCTTCCTCACTCAGAGGCAAACCATCAATTTGCTCAACATTAAACACGGTGAACGTCTTCAGCATCGGGATATAGTCAGTTTCTCCGTCGTCATTTTCCTTTTCCAGCGTGGTATAGAAAATGGCGGTAGTGCCGTGTTCCCCTTTACGCACCTGCCCGCCTTCCGCTTGCGCCTGTTTGTAAGTCATCCAGCGTGAATCCTTGAATCCCTGTTCTGACGCACTGCTCCACAACAACATGATATTCATCCCGCTGTAAGCAGCACCAGTCGCATAATTTGAAGGTAATCCTGACATGCCCGGTACGCGCTGCCATGGGCAAGACCACGGCTTAACGCCGGCTTTCAATGCCGCAATGATGCTGTCAGTAACGGCCTGATAAATATCTGTTCTGGTTTGAGAAAATTTCGTTTTTGAGGAGCCTGACTGCTCCAGCGGGGATACGCTGGTCGCCGCTGCGGTGTTAGGTGCGCTAGCCTGGGTATGCAGGGAAATAGTCATGATTTTTTCTCCGTCAGTGGTGTGATTTTCGTCTTCGTATCGCCTGACGGTTCGCTTTCCCGACATTGTTCCGGCACGCAAGGGCGCAGAATGCGTGCTATTTACCCTTGCGGGACGGGTTGTGTTGGGAAACGATTAGCCGGAAGCAGATACGGGAACGGAAAACACACGGGAGAAAAACTGACCCTGCATAGCCGAGCATAGCGCCCCTTAGGCAGCAGCGGTGAAATGGGTTTGGGGTTTCATCAACACTTAGTGATCCTACCCACCATTAGTGGACACGTGACTAAGTGAGCAATCTCTCAACCAGAAGTGATTACTCATGACAAAACCAGCATCAACCAGCGGATTACCAGCCCCTGCTGAAACGGCATAATCAGTATGGCAGTATGAGTACAAAGGGCTGCTGCTACGATAACGACTGTGTGGAAAGCTTCTTTCATTCGCTGAAAGCGGAGTGTATCCACGGATAACACTTTAAAAGCCGGGAAATAATGCGGATGACGGTGTTTAATTATATCGAGTGTGATTACAATTGTTGGCGACATTGCAGTGCCTTTGGCAGTCTCAGCCCGGAACACTTTGAAAACGAAAAACCTTGCTTAGGGCTATACCACACTACGCAGGTAAGATCACCTCTCACCGAAGTAATACCGGGGGCAGCGAATAATGTTAATTTAGAGACAGAAGCTGCCGGGAGATGGTGGGTCAAGATCTGCATAAGCGTCCTAACTATCTTGATAAATTAGATTGAAATCTGAGGGGAATTCCGTTGGAAGTAGAAATGTGGGATGGTGGCTTACAAGAGCAAGAAGTGGTAGCTATCCAGAAAATAAAGGCTGCGTTTTCGGATAATTTATCCAAGCCTGACAAGTCTGTTCGTGGAGGTTCTATTGGCGAGCAGCTACAAAGCTATGGTTATACTGGCAACGGAATGTTCCCCTGGAAAGGTTATGCAGGTTTTCGCTTTGTTGAGGCAAAAAAAGAAGGTGAATTCGATTTAGTCATTGTTACACATTGCAATGTGATCATAGTTGAGTTGAAGGACTGGAACCATCAGCCTGTAACTACGCGCGGGGAGACTTGGTATAAGGGCGATAAGAACATGGGACGCTCGCCAGTAAGCGTGACCCGTGGAAAAAAGTTCACGCTGGACAACAAACTCAAGCGTCTGACAGACCGTTTTACGAACAAAGGCTATGTTCCATCTGTACATTTCTTTGTTGTGATGACTGGCAATGCTGACTTCAGTGAGTTACCGGAAGAACAACTTCACCATACGGTCTCGTTAACAGATTTTCTTAAATTTGCTGATCGCAAAACATTCAACAACTACTTCAGACCCCATCCAGACTCCCAGGTTCTAAACAAAGATTTTCCCCTTTTTGATAACCTTTTCTTAGGACCTCAGACAGCGCCAAAAGCCCTGAGGGTTAATGGATTCGAAGCTAAGGATATGATTTTCGAACATCCTAAAAAGGTGTATCGGGAATACCTAGCAAAATCAGAAATATCAGCAAATAGCGAAGCATTACTCAGGGTATGGAATTTCCGGAATATCCAAGGGACGAAAGCGTACACGCCGGAAGGAAGAGCTGAGATCGTTTCACGTGAGCGTGAAGTGTTACAGCACATCAATCACCAGAACCGGGATCTGTATAACCACTGCCTGAGGTCTCTGACGAGTTTTCAGAAAGATGAAGTGACGGCCGAGTACAGCGAAGTTTATGAGCTTCCACCGGGTCATGTTCGGTTTAACGAATTCATCGGAAAGTATGGAAAGGCGTTTTCAGACCTGGACCGATTGAATGTGGTCAAACTGCTCATTGCGAAGTTTAGCGATCTCCATGAGATGAAAATTGCGCACAGGGATATCGCCGATCACAGTCTGTGGATTTCACCTTCAAAAGAAGTCGCCCTTTCGAACTTTATTTCGGCATATCATCGACCAGCTGGAACGGTCGGAGATTATCGTAAGCTTTTATCCGTGGGCGCTGTCGAGGTAAAAGACATGCTTGAAGGGGGTGAGCTTACGCCTTTTCAGCAGGATGTTCATGCCCTGGGTCTTGTAGCGTGGCACTTATTAAGCGGTAAGCGCATGTCGCCAAAGAGTCTGGAGACAGTACAGGAGAGTATGTTAAACAGTCAGCACTGGTATTCAGATGTATTACTGGATGCTGTTGCTGCAAAATTTGCTTCCGCGACGGATTTCTTTGACGCCCTTAAACAAGCTGAACCTGCAGGCAAGGCGATCCCAACATTTGATGATACTGAGCTTGACCCTTATAGGAATGCTTTTAACCACTCTCGTCAGTATCGGGAAGATGATGACTTTCTGGTAGAAACATCTGATAAAGAAGTCTATATCTCGGGTGGACGGCTGGTCAAAGCGTGGCTGAATGTTGGTGGGCAAGGAGACGATCCATCAATAAACTTCCAGGTTTTGAAGTTTTTAAAACAGGTCGAACAGCTTTCTTTAGTTAAACCAACGTATCTGCCTGAAATTCGCGAATTTGGTATCGCATCTAAATCATCGAGTCTGTACATGGTAACGGACCAGGTACAAGGAGAAACCTGGGACAAAATGGTGGTCCTGGATGATGAAAAAATCGACCTGATTGATAAGTTTGTCGCCGCAGTTGAGCATTTGCACGGTCTTGGTGTTTCTCACGGGGACATCCACCCTGGCAATGTGATGCTTGGGACGGAGGGGCGCTCGCTTTTCCTCATCGATATCCCCGATTTTTCACCGACGGGGGACGAACCTAAAAACCACAGCTACAGCCCTGAATATATTGATAATTGCACTTCCTTTGAACGCGATAACTATGCAGTGATGAAGATGTCCTGCGAGTTGTTAGGTTTGTCCTGGGGGCATGAATCAGAACTTTACCCAACTATTGCGAATGCCATCCGGGCTGAACTGGAAGATCCTATTTTTGGGTTTAAAGATTTAGGCCGGTTTAAAAAAGCGGTAGACAGTTATGACCTGGCGTCAAAACAAGCTTTGATACAGATTACAGCAGGAAACGCCGTTGAAATAATCTCTGTTCTGCCTGATAACGGGCATCTGTATGTCAAAGTTGAGCCAAATCGTAAAGAGCCAGCTGAAGTAAAAATCACTTTCACCGGGATTGGTGGCAGTTTTTCTGCAATGTTCAGCAAAGAACAGAAGACGCTGCTTTATGGCTTTAACCCAAGGGCTCGTTCATCAATTCGTAAGCAAGATATTGATGAAAGCCAGTTCGAAATTGGTACCGGTATCAGGATTACTCCGGGCAGCCCGCAGGATATGTCGACGTTGACAGTATTGCTTAATGAAGAAGAATCTTTTACCCGGGCAATCGAGTTGATTGCCGCATCTGAAGACGTTCAGGCACAGGATCGGCTTACTCTTCAGTTAAAAGATGCCTTTGCGAGACTGGATAAGCAGGCGCTGGAGCCTGCTTTAAAAGAAGTGCTGGAAATCCCGACGGTGAAGCTGTGGCGCGCAACTCTGGATACTGAAACAGAATCCTATCCGAACATTGAAGTCAGTGGTGAGGTAGTCCCTGTTGCAGATGCTCATGGAGAACTACTCATACCTTACTCTGCAGACGTTGATCCTCTTGGCGCATTCAGAAGTAGCGATGAAGTTGAAGCCTTACAGGTCGATCAGGAAGGGGTTGAGCGATTTATAGGTGAGGTGTCACTTAAGAAGTCAGAGCTCAAAGAGATTCGACTGGTCAGGGTGCGTTCAGCAGCCTACAGGTTGAAAGATTCTGATATTGTCTTCTTCCGCACAAAGCAGGATCGGGCGTCTTATCAGAAGCGTAAACGAGCGCTGGAACGCCTCCTCGATCGGGAGAGTGTGCTGCCTGACTTAATTGACCTGTTCGACCCATCCTGCAAACAGGATGCTCAAAATTATGGTATCACTGTCAGCGATGCTGATTTTGCCAGATACGACCGTGAAGACCAGCACGGAAACAAGATCAGCCTGAATGACCAACAAAGAAAGGCGTTTAACACACTGATTAATAATGGCCCTCTCTCCCTGCTGCAGGGGCCACCGGGGACCGGTAAAACCGAGTTTATCGCGGCCTTTGTCCATTACTTGATTGAGAAACAGAACACCAAACGCATTTTATTGGTTAGCCAGTCACACGAGGCTGTAAATACAGCGGCCGAGCGTATCAGAAAGCACTGTTCCCGACTTGGTACAGAGCTGGATGTCGTCAGGTTCAGTAACCGTGAAGGGGCAATTTCTCCGGGACTGAAAGATGTATATTCAAACGCAATCACAACGGAGAAGCGCGAACTGTTCAATGCTGAAATTAAATACCGCGTTGAAGCATTGAGTGACGCCATGGGTCTGGAGCCGGGGTTTATTTCGGGTGTCGTGCTTGCGGAGCTCAGGTTGTTCAAGCAAATAGATCACCTTGAGAAATTGCTCTATCAGGTTAACGATTTAACCGCTCCAAAAGAGATCAATGAACTGAAAGATATTGCAGTCGAACTCGACTTTTCCATCCGCTCCAGGCTGAGTCAGGAGTATGGGATTAACCTGGACAAAGACGCTAAGGTCTCTGCAGCAAAAGACATTCTGATCTCAAGGCTGTGTACGGAGTATGGTGTCAGACCTGATGAGGCACAAAGAGTAAAGGCATTAGCTAAAATATCCCGGGATATGCAGGATGCTATGTCGGGAGAGCGAGTGAACCTTGATGAGTTTTATTCACGATCTAGGCAGTTAGTGGCTGGCACATGCGTCGGTATTGGACTGGGGCACATTGGTATCCAGGAGAATATCTACGATTGGGTGATCATTGATGAAGCTGCGCGCTCGATTGCGAGTGAACTGGCCATTGCGATGCAGTCGGCCAGACGCGTCCTGTTAGTGGGTGACCATCTGCAGCTTCCACCATTGTACTCAGATGCTCACAAGGCGGCATTAGCGAGGAAACTGGGTATCAATAATTCTCGTACTGAAATTGATGAGGTGTTACGAAGTGACTTTGCTCGTGCCTTCAACTCTGCTTATGGTGCGCAAGCTAGTGCAGCTCTGCTGACACAATATCGTATGGCGCCTCCAATTGGCGATCTGGTATCGAAGACCTTCTATGACGGGAAGCTTCGAAATGGAGAGCGAGCAATTCCAGATGTCTATCAGCATGCACCAGAAGCTTTACGTAGCGTAGTGACTTGGCTTGATACTGCTAACCTGGGCCATCGGGCGCACCATTTAGAAGACCGCGGCACAAGTATTTACAACCGCAGTGAAGCTGACGAGATTATTTCTGTACTTAAACAGGTATCAGCGAATGATGAATTCGTCGCTCAGCTTTCAAAGCTCGTTAATAAAGATGAAGCTGCTATCGGAGTGATTTGTATGTATGCCGAACAAAAGCGGTTGCTCCGTCAGAAATTCAATCAAGAAATCTGGAGCGACGGTTTTAAGGATATTGTTAAAATTGACACGGTTGACAGTTATCAGGGCAAGGAAAATCGGATCATTATTTTATCTCTGACGCGTTCGGATAAGCAATATAGCCCAGGTTTCTTACGCGCTCCAAACCGTGTAAATGTTGCAATGTCACGAGCAATGGATCGCTTATTGATTGTTGGTAATGCCGATGTATGGAAGGGAAACAATAAAGAGCTGCCATTAGGCTCCGTTGTACGCTATATGGCTGAACGAGGTCAGGATGCTGGATATACGTTCCTCTCCGCTCAGCAGGGAGGGAAAAAGAAATGATATCTGATAACAATGTAACCTATCACGAGGTTGACTTCTTGCTGCCCGCGCAGAGGTTTAACATTCAATTTTCATATGTTTCCCAGAAAGGGCTGCCATTTATCCGGGAATTTGTTCTGAGGCTTGTTCATATAGCCTCAATGAGTAAAGCACAAATATCAACCTATTTCGGGCTAAGCCATCGTGAGACAGAGGAGGCGATTTCAGATCTTGTGCAGCGTGGCGAACTTACGCTCTCCTCAGACGGTAGACTGACCTTAACCGAAAAATCGAATGGATATTTTTCTGAGGTTGGCGAGATACCACACCTTTCAACTGTTCAGGACAGTGGTGGTACCTTGTCATTTGATTTAGCGACCTTTAGTTGTTTCAGCAACCAAAATGTCCAGGACCATTGGATGGGAGGCATACCATTAAAGGTTGATGACAACAATATTTCTCAAAGTGAGAGATTGGTTGAGAAACACTTTCAGTACCAGTTTAATCAAATCCTGGATAAAGGTTACCTGTCTCACTTACAGGTTCAGGGCGGAAAAGAACAGCCTTCTATTTATACAGTTAATTCAATTAATAAACTCCGGCAAATGCCGCTGCGTTTAACAACTGAGTTTAAAATGGATAGCGATGGAAAAGCTGTCGAGCGTGAAGACTATGAATACTTAAACAGCTCTGAATATGTTCATGAGTTAATGGCTATTGAAATATCCAGGTTGTTAAGACTTAATAATACCATAAGCATATTTAAGACCATGATATCACTCAACGATGAAAATACGCTTACGTTATTTGACTCAAAAACGAATCAACTTAAGCCAGCTTTTATTAAAGATATGCAGGCCCTAGAAGAATATTCTGCCTCAGGCAGAACGACTTTCTTAGGCCCAATATACGCTAAAAATAATTGGGAAAGGCTGCAGAAAGCTTTGGCACCGCTGCTCAGTCAGCGTATCAAAGACAAAGCTGATCATGGCGGTAGTCATTTCATGTGGATAGCACCATCAGATGCATACTGGTCAAAGAGCGAACGCTTTATCTCCAGCCTGAGTGATTTTATTCACAAGTCGAGTACGAAAGATAAGCAGTTATATAAACCTGTGCTATATGTGCCCGTCTCAGATGATGTTGATTCCAAGGCAGCCAGACAATGGAAGTATGAACTTGGGCAATTCCACGAGTACGCTAAAGGGCTTGTAGAAGGATTGTTAGATGGTAATGTTGAGCTCCTTCATCTCGAGGATGAATTATCTGTTGTTATCTATCATATTTCTCAACCAGAAACTTTGCCAGTGACTATGCCATTGGGCTTTATAACAACTAACAAAGTGTCGGTAAAGATTATTGGAACGCTGATTACTGAATATCTGAAAAGTAGCTCTGGTTTTGATAAACCACATGATCGTGGTCCTGTTTCTTCTTTAGTTCGAAATAGTTGAACGACTGGCCATCACAAGGGCAATTTTTGCCCTTGTGATGGATAAATTAAGTAAATCATAGCAAGCGTCATCCCAGCACAGTCTGGTTCCGGATCAAGAATCCTGTAACTTAAGAACCCAGTTATTTTGGAGGTGGACGTGTAAGTATCCCGACAAGCCGAACTGACCTGTTCCCCATGAAGTAACATATCGCAATGTTATCAACGCCCGCTTTTGGCACTGAGGCAGACTGCCAGAGTTTTTTGGACACAGTTCCACTAAGTTAGTAGGATCAGCGTTTCCCTTCCAAGGGGACACCATAGTAACACTCACCACATGTCGCAAGGGAGATCAAACTTGGTTTTGTAACCTGCGCCTATTGGTGGTCATTTTGGTGGTCTTGACAGGAAGTTATTTTTGATTTAGCTTAAATATTAGCCAGTTACTGGCAAAGGCGATCCCAGTCAGAGGAGCCAAATTTAGAAAAGCCCGCTTAAGGAAACTTAAGCGGGCTTTTTGGTTTTCATAAAACTGAACAAACCTTTGTATAATTTAAATTCAACGAGTTAGCGTGAAAAGTCTTCCCGATGCATTTTCATTCCCCCTCCGCATCGGTATTGTCTAATGCCGGTGACCTTCACATTTCCCATCAGAATATTGAAATACTCGGTTTCAACCCCCGCGTCTAATATGCGATACATTTTAATTTCAGCAGATTTAAGGGTGAGTTCGCGCGCTGTTTATTGTTTGGCAATCGCGTCATGCCGCGATTACGTCAGACGTCCCCCCGCTCAGATTGGTATGTCCACTTCTGAACGGAGAAATGTCAGAAAACAGCACTCATTAAACACCCCGATAGCAAGGCGTTTAATGCAGCTTACGGTTGTCATTATCTCGACATTGTCACCAGAATCGGCTTTTTCACGAACAGTCCGTAGCTAAGCGCGCCCAGCATCAGTAAACCGGCACCGAGGAAGAAGACGTTGGTGAACTGTCCGGTTGCATCAAGGATAATTCCGGTGACGATCGGCGCACAGGCTGCCCCCAGGAAGCCACCAAAGTTCTGAATTGCCCCCATCGATGCCACCTGCTCTTTCGGCGCAATGTCTGAAGCCAGCGTCCAGATCACACCCTGCGGCAGCTGCGAGAAGAAGTAGCCAATCGACAGCAGTGCGATACTCAATGTTGTGCTGTGCACGAACGGTATTGGCGCAACAAAGCAGGCCGCCAGCGCAGCACCGGCAACAATCGGCACCTTACGCGCGGTAATGGTTTTCACACCGCGACGGATAAGACGGTCAGAAATGGCCCCGCCACACAGCACGCCCAAAATCCCCGCCAGGAACGGAATGGCCGCCAGCCAGCCGGTTTGTTTCAGGCTAAAGCCCAGCGATTTCTCCAGATAACCCGGCAGCCAGGTCAGGTAAACCCAGATGGTAAACATGATAGAAAAGTTACCGATCACCATAAACCAGGTGGTTTTATGTCTGAACAGCGCCCCCCAGCTCGCCTTGTTATTGCCGTTAACGTCGGTCACCGACTTCTGCACCCACTGAGAATTGGCATGGATCACCTTTTCTTCGCGCTCGGTCGGATTGCGGTAAAATTTCAGCCAGACCAGCAGCAGCGGAATCCCCGCCAGGCCAATGGCAATAAACATGCCGCGCCAGCCGAGCGTTAACAGCAGCACGGTCAGGATTGGCGGCGCAATGGCATTGGCAATCTGCGAGCCGGTATTGATGATGGAGGTCGGCAGTGCGCGCTCTTTGTCAGAGAACCAGCGGTGAGTGATCTTGATGCCGGAGGTAAAGAACGGTGATTCGGATATGCCCAGCAGCATGCGCAGGGCATAGAACATGGAATAACCATTAACGAAACCTGCCATCACCGTGAAGGTGGACCACAGGCCCACGCCCCATGAGAACATTTTTTTAGGCCCAAAACGGTCAACCAGCCAGCCCGCCGGCAGGTTTGCCAGCGCGTAAGGCCACAGGAATGCCGACAGCAGCAGACCCATTTCCGTCTGGCTGAAACCAAACTCTTTAGCAATAGTCGTATTGGCGATACTTAAATTGGCACGGTCGAGATAATTAATCACTGCCGCCATTAACAAAATAAAAATAATGCCCCAGCGCAAGCGTGAAATAACAGGAGCGGCCGTTTTAAACAGAGGTGCATCGAGAGAAGAGGTAGCATCTTTCATAATTTCAATCATCCACTATGGGTTATTCATAAATAAGGCATCACTGAACAGGCTCAGATGAATTTTAATCACAGCTTTACGAATAAAAGACTCGCTTTGGGTATTACAACAAGGACGATGTAAATCTTGCGGAAAGAAAACGGCAAACATGCCGGGTTCCAGATGAATCAGCGATTCATTATTCGTTTCCTGGTAAAACACGATGTCGTGCTTCTCCGCCCGGTCTTCTGCCACCTCATGCTCCGCCGCACCACGCGCCACACCGATGGTTTCTTCTCCCTGCAAGAGAAATTGAATATCGACAAACTTGAAATGTGACTCAGCGCGCATTTCATGAGCAGGAACGGTATTCATTTCCTGAAAAAGACAAAACATCTTGTCCGGAATAATATCGAACTTCCCTGGTGTTAGTGTTGAGAAATCAGTTTGAGTAATATACTCAATACCTTTATTAATAATCGGATGGAAAGCGAATTTTTCACGTTCCCAGTCTCTCAGGCAACATACGATCATGTTGAATAATCCTTTTATATTTATTTATATCAAGGGTCGGATTACGGCTAAAAACGTTATAAATTAAAACTTACTGCCCGGAAGCGTAATCATTTGCAAGAATATTCGACCAGGCGATCAATCAGCGGATAAGACGGCTGCTCATCCGCATCACTCACCGCTATCGTCTCTTATACGGCAGCGATTTTTTTCTGCCACAGCGCAGTGCCGCTGTGGATTTGATCCAGCAATACCGTCAGTCCCCAGAACTTTTCCAGCACATTGTCTTTATTCACCCGGCAGAACTCGCTGTCGAAAGTGCCCAGACGCTGATGATAAATCTTGGCATTCTTCGGATACCCTAATGTTTCCGTCACCGCGCCCAGCGACAGGAAAATAGCTAACTCATCGGCGAGTTGCGGCTGGGTTGCCGCCTTGTGATACAGCCAGCTGTAAAGTTCGGGATGAAAATTGGTGAACACGCCGCTGAATCCTTTAGACCCCGCCTGCATCGCCGGGTAAGCGATCGCGGCGTTAGCATTAATGATGTTCAACGGCGTATTCGCCACCAGCTTCACGCGGCGGGTAACGGTTGCCAGATCACAGCTCACATCTTTCAGTACAACGAAGCGGCCGGTGTTAGCGCAGTATGTGAGCTCTTCGTCGGTCAGCAGGCGGCGATACGGTGCAGGACACTCATACAGTCCCAGCGGCATAGATTCAGGCAAAACACTCAGCAACTTATCCAGCGTGGCGAAGAAGGTCTCACTGCCCTGATTTTTCGGGTCAAGATGATTGGTGACCAGTACCAGTGCGTCGGCTCCGGTTTTCGCCATCGCCTTCAGCTCACTGATTTGGTCATTAATATCATCACTGATGTGGCCAGAGGCAATCACCGGCACGCGCCCAGCGACGTGTTTCACCACAAACTCCGCCAGCTCAACGCGCTCTTGCAGAGTCAGAAATTGCATCTCGCTCGACTGACACACGGCAAACAGCGCATCGACACCTTTCTCAAGATACCAGTCGATCAAACGGGTCAGGCCAGGGTAGTCAATCTGGTTGTCTGCGGTGAAAGGGGTCAACATCACCGGCACGATACCTTCAATACTTTTAGTCATTACTGCTCCTTAAGACGGAATCGATTACGTGGCCGCCAGACTCAATGCATCAAAGCAGCGACCGTTACAGGAAATTAAAGAGTGAACGCAGCATTTACCGCTGCGCCAGACGTGCCAAAACCTGGGGGTTATCAGGCATGTTTGATGCGCCTTCGCGTTCGACTGCCAGCGAGGCAAATGCCGAGGCATAGGTCGCCGCCTGCACCAGACTTTGCCCATTGGCGATACCTGAGGCCAGCGCGCCGTTGAAGGCGTCTCCTGCACCGGTGGTATCAACGCTCAGCGCCGGGAAAGCCGGAATGTGCTGGAACTGATTGCCGTCAAGCAGCAGCGCGCCGCGCGATCCCATCGTAATAATGACCCGCCTGGCACCCTGACTGACGATACGCTGTGCAGCCTCTTTGGCACTGGCTACATCTTTCACGTCAATGCCGGACAGCTGCGATGCCTCAGTTTCATTAGGGGTAATAACGTCAACATATTCAAGACACTCAAGCGCGTGGTTCGAGAAAGGGGCCGGGTTGAGTATCACCTTCACTCCCAGCGCTTTAGCCAGCTTCATCGCGCTCAAGGTAGCGGCAAAGTTGTTTTCGAGCTGCACCAGCAGCACGTCCGAATCTTCAAGTTCGGGCGCGATTGCCGCCACTTCGTCTTCGCTGATGGTTTTATTGGCGCCGGAATAAATGGCAATCATGTTCTCGCCGTTTTCCTGCGAGACATAAATAATGGCGTTGCCGGTTGGTTCGGTTTCTGACTGATAAAGGGTAAAGGAGTGAATCTCCGAGGAGGTCAGGTGATCATAAGCAAACTGGCTGAACTGGTCCTTACCCACCTTGGAAACGAAATGCACCTTGGCACCTGCACGACTGACAGCCGTGGCCTGGTTGGCCCCTTTGCCGCCGGGGCCGAGTGTGCTGCCCAGCGCCAGCAGAGATTCCCCGCCTTTTGGAAAACGTTCAACTTTTGCCACAATATCGACGTTAAATGAACCCAGAATACACACCTTACCTTTCATGTTCTTTCCTTTACCCTGTTGCACAATCTGCTTTCTTTTCTGACTCTGCAGCCGTTGTAGCAACACTTCAAAGTTACCGCCGGTGTCAGTAATCAGCTTTGACTGCAAACTTCGCCGGATTACCATTGCCCCGCCGTGACAGCGCTGAACCAATTTTTCAGCCGCCAGGACATTCAGATCATTGCGAATGGTTTCTCGGGTCACCGCAAACAGGGATGCCAAAACATCCACTTTTACCCGCTCATTTTTATCCAGATATTCCAGGATTTGTTGCCGACGCTCTTCAAGAAACATAGCCACCCACCTTCTCTGTATTCAGAATAAATGTATAAAACAGGTTAAATAGTGATGATGCTCATAGCTTAAATAGCAAAACGGAAGTAAACAAAAATGGGAACTTATGTTTTTTGTGACGTAATAAGCGGGGAATTCTGTCGGGCAAAGCAAACAAATGCTCATTTTGAGAAAGGAAGGTGTAAGCCGGATGGTTTCATGAGAGAAGCCCGTTTAAGGAGATTTAAGCGGGCTTTTATTTTTTGTCATTAATCTTCCGCCATGCTGGAAAATGTCCGTCACGGGAGATATTAGTGATGGAGGTTTATCGCCATGAGATGTTGAAGATCACAAAGTGAGATATATTTCATTTCAACAGATGACATAAAAAGAGCCCGAGGTAAGCGAACAATTTTAACTATCGCAATGGCCAGGATATCCCGTCAAAAGAGCAGAGACTGATCCTGTCGATTTTCGTTTAAACAGATTCAAATCTTACCTGTTATGACTCCTGCATCTTAACGACCACTTTCCCCTTCGCGTGTCCCTGCCCCAGATAGGCAAGAGCTTCCTTTGTTTGTGCAAAAGGGAATACCTTGTCGATCACGGGCCTGATTTGTTCAGCCTCTATGAGTTTACCGATTTGAGTAAGCTGATCGCCATCAGGACGGACAAAGAGAAATGAATAGGTCAGCCCTCGTTTTTTCGCAAGACGCATCATCTTGCGGCTCATCAGCCCGAAGACAAAACGCAGAAAGAAATTTAATCCCCGGGTCCGCGCGAACGCAGCATCTAACGGGCCGGTGAGAGAAACAATCTTTCCACCCGGCCTGAGAATTTGGGTAGATTTTTCAATTGAATCGCCTCTGACAGTGCCGAGAACCATATCGTAGCCACTCAGCACATTTTCGAATTTTTGCTTTTTATAATCAACCACTTCGTCTGCGCCAATCTGACGCACCCATTCGACATTGCCCGTACTGGTTGTTGTCCCCACCTTTGCCCCAAGATGCTTCGCCAGCTGGATGGCAAAACTGCCAATTCCCCCTGAACCTGCCGGAATAAAAACCTTCTGGCCCGGATGCAGCCCGGCTCGCTCTGTCAGTGCCTGCCAGGATGTGAGGCTCACCATCGGGAGCGAAGCTGCCTGCACAAAATCCAGACTGGCGGGTTTCATGGCCGCCGCGCTTTCAGGCACCAAAGCAAATTCGGCAAGGGAACCCGTTCCCTTGTCAAAAATGCTGGCGAAGACTTCGTCGCCTGGCGAGAAACGCGTCACACGACTCCCCACGGCAATGACCACTCCGGACAAGTCGCTGCCCAATGTGGCGGGGAGCTTAAAATGCAAAACCGGCTTAAATATTCCGGTTGGGATAATGTTATCAATCGGGTTCAGACCCACCGCATAAACTTTAACCAGGACTTCATCAGCATCAGGGGCAGGATAATCTACGTTATCAAATCCCCGCTCTGGGGATTTACCATAGCGTTTAAACGTAAACGCTTTCATCGTCTTAGTTTTCATTTGTTGTTTGCCCTGTCGCGTTTGCCAATGAAATTTCCTTAGCGGCCCTGTTGCCGCGCAAAAAATCCCCGGTAATAACCCATCGTAAAAACGTCTTTTTTATGCTTTCGCATCAAGCTGAAGACTTTTGCGCACCACCTTATCCAGGAATGAAGCAGGGGCGAATCTGAGAATAAAATTCAACTGACCGGCCAGCTTGCCTGCCGTGTAACGCATCTTCGGGCGTAACGTCTGAGCCGCTTTAACCACCACGTCAGCCACAACCTGCGGACTTTCCGCCTCAGCCATCGCCTTGCTTACCACTTTCGCCAGCTTAGCCCGGATCTGGTCATACTCCTGAAGCCTGGCATCCGGCTCGATATTATTGGCTTCAAATTGTGTTTTTATGTAGGCAGGTTCAATGACAGAAACTCTGATGCCCTGTGTGCGCAGTTCGTGATCCAGTGCACCCGAATACCCTTCAACCGCATGCTTACTGGCCGCATAAAGTGCCACATAAGGTAACGGAACGATCCCGAGTATCGAACCGATGTTAATGATGCGCCCGCTGCCCTGACGGCGCATATAAGGGATCACTGCCCGGCTCAACCTGACGATGCCCAAAAAGTTGGTGTCGAAAATGTGTTTGGCCTGATCGACAGAACTTTCTTCCGCCGCCGCCGGCGCGACCCCGAAACCCGCATTGTTCACCAGAACATCGATCCGCCCCTCCAGGCGCAGCAACTCATCAATGGCGGCCCCGACAGAAGCGTCGTCTGTCACATCCAGCGTCAGTAACGGAAACGGAGGCTTTCCCGCCTGAGGACCACGCCGGCTCGTGCCATATACCCTATACCCCGCCGCTAAAAGTTTAAGAGCAGATGCTTCGCCGATACCTGAGGACGCGCCGGTAACCAGTGCTACACGTTTTTTTGTCATGCTGAATAAGGCCTTCATGATGAGTTTGTGGTTTCTCATCGCTGATGAGAGGACAGGCTGTAAGAGATGTATGTCGGATTTACCGCTGTGCAGAACCGTCGGAAGACCGTTCTGCACAGTTCACCTCATTGACTAAAGTGCTTTATATCGTTCAGCGACTTCATCTTGTTTAATGTCTGAGAGCAGAGCCTGACGCGAAGCATCGAGGGTGTCCCAGCGGGCTGCATTATGTAAAGGCGGGATGGTGACCTGTTCACGGCGATCAAAGCCCACCAGTGCGGCATCCACTAACTCGCCCACTTCCATGAATTTTGCCGCGTTACTGATGTCGATACCCGCACGGTCCCAGATTTCCGTGTAAGTGCCGGCAGGGAGTACCGCCTGGACATAAATGCCCTTAGATGACAGCTCGACATTCAGTCCCTGAGACAGGAAAAGCACAAAGGCTTTAGTTGCACCGTAAACCGTCATGGCAAATTCCGGGGCCAGGCCTACGACAGAACTGATGTTGACGATCGATCCTTCCCCCGCTTGCACAAAGCGTGGTGCCACGGCGCTGGCCAGTCTGGTCAGGGCGGTGACGTTAAGCGCGATAAGGCTTTCTATCGAATCAGGCGTCTGCCCGGTAAAACTGCCGGACTGCGCGATACCCGCGTTATTGATAAGGATGCCAATCCGTGAGTCTTCACGCAGACGGGCTTCGACCGCGGCTAAATCACGCGTTTGCGTGAGGTCGGCAGGCAGAACGTCGACAGAAATG
Source organism: Rahnella perminowiae (assembly GCF_019049695.1). Classification (NCBI taxonomy): domain Bacteria; kingdom Pseudomonadati; phylum Pseudomonadota; class Gammaproteobacteria; order Enterobacterales; family Yersiniaceae; genus Rahnella; species Rahnella perminowiae. The sequence goes on along the minus strand of NZ_JAFMOT010000182.1, from coordinate 141,324 downwards.
CCATTTTCCTGTCGCAGACGCGCGGCCAGTGTTTCTAACTTCGCGTTGTCGCGCGCGACCAGAACCAGGTCGTGGCCCCGGCGGGCAAACCGTTCAGCGTAAACAGCACCGATACCTGTGGATGCGCCTGTGATGAGAACTGAAGCTTTAGTCATAAGTTGATCTTCTTTATTAAGGTGTAAACAGAATCCGCCATGTGCGATGTATGTAGGGCTTTACTTGCTGGTCTCAGTCAGCGACGGGTAATCGGTATATCCCGCTGCACCACCGCCATAAAGCGTTTCAGGATTGAGTGAGGCCAGAGGCGCGCCCGTCTTAAGCCTTTCGACCAGATCCGGGTTGGAGATGAACGGACGACCGAACGCGAACAGATCGGCTTTACCTTGCGCAAGCTGAGCGGACGCCAGTTCCAGGTCATAGCCATTGTTGCCGATGTAGGTGTTTTTAAAACGCCGGCGCAGGGAGTCGTAATCGAACGGTGATACATCACGCGGGCCGCCCGTCGCACCTTCAACCACATGGAGGTACACGATGCCCAATGCATCGAGTTGTTCAGCGAGGTAATCATATTGTGGCTGCGGATCACTGCATGAAATCGCATTAGCAGGTGAAACCGGTGAAATACGTACGCCTGTACGTTCTGCACCGATCTCATCTTTTACGGCCGCCGTGACTTCCAGCAACAGGCGCGCACGATTTTCCACGGAGCCGCCGTATTCATCAGTACGCTGGTTTGCGCCGTCTTTAAGGAACTGTTCCAGCAGATAACCATTGGCACCGTGGATCTCTACGCCGTCAAATCCGGCCGCAATGGCATTGGCCGATGCCTTCCTGAAATCATCGATAATCCCCGGTATTTCCTGCAATTCAAGCGCACGCGGCTCTGAGACGTCAGTAAAACTATTGTTCACAAAAGTCTTCGTTCCGGCACGGATAGCGGACGGTGCGACCGGCGCAGCGCCACCAGGCTGCAAATCAACATGCGAAATTCGTCCTACATGCCAAAGCTGTACAAATATGCGCCCGCCTTTGGCATGCACGGCGTCAGTCACTTTGCGCCAGCCATCGATCTGAGCTTGTGTGTAGATCCCCGGCGTATCCTGATAACCCTGCGCCTGTGCGGAGATCTGCGTCGCTTCGGTAATCAGCAACCCTGCTGTGGCACGCTGGGCGTAGTAGGTCGCCGCCAGTTCGCCCGGTACCAGACCCGCTGCGGCCCGGTTACGTGTCAGCGGTGCCATCACGATGCGGTTGGTCAGTGTGATTGCGCCAAGATCATAGGGCTGAAATAAGCGTTGATTTGTCATGTTTATTTACCTGCTAAGGGGTGGGTCAACGTGTCAGCATAATGATGATGATCATAATCTATAAAGTCAACCGGTTTGATTATGACCATCATCAATGTATACTTAACCCCTATTTTTGAGAGGGCAGGAAAGCATGAAAGTGTCAAAAGATCAGGTTCGGGAAAACCGGATGCGCATTGTTGAAACGGCCTCAGAACTTTTTCGTGAACGCGGTTACGATGGCGTGGGCGTTGCGGAACTGATGTCTGCTGCAGGCTTAACCCACGGCGGGTTTTACAAGCACTTTGGTTCCAAGGCTGATCTGATGGCGGAGGCAATGAGCTGCGGTTTTACGCGTTCTGCAGAAAGCACGGCAGGTGTGGACCGGGAAAAATTTATTGAATACTACCTCTCCCGACAACATCGCGATGATATGGGAAAAGGGTGTGTGATGTCGGCACTGGGCACCGATACAGCCCGTCAGTCTGCGTCAATCAAGGCGACATTTGCCGCCGGAATTGAACGCCAGCTGGCAATTTTAGGAACTGAAAATGGCACGCGCGCTGACCTGATAGATACCATCGCCCATCTTGTCGGTGCCCTGGTGTTGTCCCGTGCCTGCCCGGATAATTCCGCTCTGGCTGATGAAATTCTGGATGTCTGCCGCACTCAACTGCTCAGTCAGGACGCGCGTAAAGATTGAAAGTAGAAGATCCGGAAATACGGCCCGGCGGGGCCGACGATGCGCAGGCGAAGGCACGCGTCTCGGCCTTCACCGGCAGGTCCGCAACATATCCGATGGGACCGGACCCGATCCCATATAAAGCAAATGATTTGTTTAACTGACGGTGCTGTTGGGACGGTCGTCCCTGCTCATCCGGTCCGGTTAACGCTAACGTTTCGCGATTCCGTTCGGACATCGCATCAATTTCTGTCCCTGTCCGCGTCAAATCAGACCGCGTCGCCCTGGCGCGGCCGCACCGCTTTGCCCAGCAGTTTACGCTGCGCGGCCTCAAGCGCCAGCTGAGCAGCACCTTCCGCCGTCGCCAGATGACCAAACTGCGAGGCGGCGACGGTGGTATAGGGGGATATGGCGGCAACTGTCCGCCGCGCCGCCGCGACAATCAGCCGGTTCGAGCCGACGCTGCCGCCGAGAATGATCATGGCCGGATCCAGTATCGCCACCAAACCTAACGCCAGAAAACCGATCTGCTCGCCGTAGTGTTGCGCCGCCTGCTGGGCGACAGGTTCGCCGCGCGCCGCGCGCTCCAGCAGCGCCTCAAGCGAGCGTACCGCCGGAGCGCCCGGCGGCCGTTGTGCGTTGAAGCTATCCAGAAATCCGCGCTGCGCCAGATGCTGCTCAAGCAGTAACTCGCCCGGTTTCTCCCGCTCGCTCCAGGGAAACGGCAGGTCGGCGATTTCACCGGCGCAGCCACGCGCACCGTGAATCAGCGCGCCCCCGGCTATAATGCCGCAGCCGATGCGTTCGCCTATCTGCAGGAAGGCGACATCCTGCAGCCCCCGGCCGATGCCGTGGTTAACTTCGGCCACCACCGCACAGTTGACGTTATTCTCCACCAACGGATGCACGCCGTCGGGTAGCGGCAGCCGTGCCAGAATGGCATCCGGCGAGAGTCCGGCCTGCGACGGACCGTCGCGTCCGGAAAGCGGCACATCCGGGCGCACCGGTTTGGGCAAAGCGACCGTCACCGCCAGCAGCGGACCAAAGGCGGACAGTTCCTGACGCAGTGCGGCGATGGCGTCGGCTGCCGCAATGATAAGCTGCGCGGACGCGCCATTGGTGAACTGACGCAGCGCCAGCTGCCGGCCATCCAGACTACGGGCGATAAACAGCGCCTGACTGTTGCCGATATCCGCACCCAGCACCCACCCTGCCTGACGCGCCAGCTGATACACACTGGCACCGCGCCCTCTGGCACCGGCCGTGGCAACGATCGAGCTGTGACGTTGTAGCTCTTGCAGACCGGTGGACACCGTGCTTTTGGCCATGCCGAGCCTTGCCGTCAGCTCGGACTGAGTCGCACCGCCCTGCGCGATGAGTTCGATCGCCAGCAATTGCGCCGTAACGCTGAGCGCCGGAGACGGCCCCGTCCCCTCCCCGTCCGGCAGAGTCGTCTCTCCGGAGCGCTGGCGTAAAAACGCCGTCACCTCCGCCACAGCCGCCTGCTGATTCAGCGCATGAGCACGCTGCGCCAGACCAGACAGCAGCTCACGGCGTTCCGCCTCCTGCCGGCGCCACCAGCTATAGAGCAGCCCGCTGTCGCGGCCGGCCACCGGCTGGCTGAAAAACCACAACAAACTACGCGTGGGCGAACTGAGCCATAGCGAACCGTGCAGCGGCGTGTCGTCAGGCTGGCGCGCCGCGCCGCTCTGAGGACGCAGCGTTATCCCCGGCAGGACAACCGGCCGCCGCCGCGAATGACAGAGTTCGATGACGCCGCCCGCGGCCGGATCGGCACGCATTGCACTCGCCCCGCACACCACAGCCTCCGGAAAGAAATAGTCGACGATTTGCCACAGATAACGTCTGACGATGATGTCGGCAGGGGTGTCAATGTCACCGCTGTAGATGCCACGTGCCAGACGTTGCAGCCGCCGCCGCTTCAGCGCCCGGCTAATCACTGCCGCGTCGTGATCGCGGGCCAGCACCAGCACCGGCCATGATGAATGGGTCATTCTCTCTCCTTTACGCGGTTAACCGCACGGTGTGCACCGGGGGACGGAGTCGCCCGAAACGGGCGGCGCGCCATCATAGGGAATACTTATTTACCTTGCCGCTCCGCCGCTGCTTTGGACTATTTCGGTCAATGTTATGGCAATAAGGTCAAGTTTTATGCGCGAGATGATGCCTCCCGGTCAAGTTATCACGCAGAAAATTGTCAGCACCGGCTGAAACGTCACGAGAAAAATGCAACGAAAAACCATCAGTTTACTGATTTTTATCGGTTTATTACGTCATTTCCCGCGCTGCACAAACTGTGCGAAGTTGTTTGTGACATAAAAGTTTCATCCTTAACACTACAGGGAAATGATGACATGACCGGCACAGAAATTTTAATCCCTTTCGCCCAGGGCGTCGCCCGGCAGGCCGCCGCGCTGGAGTCGACCTGCGAACGCGCACAGGCGTGGCTGGACACGCTGGATATCACCGCACTGCGCGGCGGCACGCTGCTGTTCGCCGGTATCGGCGCATCTTATGCGGTGCTCGCCGCGCCGGTACATGAACTGCGAGCGGCCGGTTTGCGGGCGCTACGCAGCAATGGTGACGATATGCCCGATGGCACGCCGCCGCTGGCAGACTGGTATCTGGGCGTCTCTCAGAGCGGACGCAGCCCGGAAGTTGTGAGAGTGCTGGAACAGCAGCGCCCCGGGCGGCGGCTGGCACTGGTTAATCAGGCAGACTCGCCGCTGGCGGCGGTCAGCGCCGACACGCTCTGGCTCGGCACGCTGATCGATTCCGGCATGTCCTCCGTGGCGCTGCTGGCCACCAGTGTCTGCCTGGGCCTGCTGACGGATGCGCTGATCGGACGCGACTGCAACGCAGGCTGGCGTCAGTTACCCGCGCAACTGGACGCAGTGAGGCATACCGCCCGCGCGGCCGTAGATCGGTTCGCACAGCAGGCCGGTCACACCGGCTGTATCGATTTCGTTGGTGGCGGCACCAGCCTCAGCGCCGCTGAACAGGGCGCCCTGTTGCTGCGCGAAGGGCCGAAAATGGCAGCGATGGGCATGGGGACGCGCCACTATCTGCACGGCATGACCGATGCCGTGGGTCACGGCACCGCACACGTGCTGATCGGCGGCGAGCGGGAAATCTTGCTGGCGAAGCAGCTTGTACCCTTCGGCGTACCGATATTGCTTGTGACAGATCAGGCCGTGTCGCTGCCCGGCACAGAGACCGTGCAACTGCCGGTCCTGCCGCCGCTGCAGCGCCTGGCGCTGGAAATACTGGTCATGGATCTGCTGGCGATCTCGCTGGGCCGGGTTGTGGATCGCGATATTGATGCCGGCGTTGTCGCACGGCTGGATACCAAAATCAGCGGGGTGGTGTCATGACACAAAGCTGGCTGGGAATGGATGTGGGCGGCAGCAAAATTCATATCCGCATCGAAGACAGCGCCGGGCAGGCGCGGATGGACGCGCAGTGGCCGACCGGACGCTGGGGCGGCGAAAGCTATGCCTTCAAGGCCGCGCGCATGGCTGAGCTGATTGCCCTCGCCGCCGGACAGGCCGGACTCGCCGCCCCGCCCCGGGCGATAGGCATCGGCGCACACGGCTGCGATACGCCCGACGAATGCACACGCATGACGGCACTGATGGCGGGTCACTTTCCCGACAGCGCGTGTCAGGTGGTCAACGACGCGGCACTGGTCGCGCTGTGCGCCAGCCAGCCACACGCGGCCGGGCTGATTGCCGGTACGGGTTCGGTGGCGGCGGCGCTGGGGCCGGAAGACCACTGGCTGCTGGCTGGCGGCTGGGGCTGGCTGGTGGGCGACGAAGGCGGTGCCAGCGGTCTGGTGCGTGAAGGGATCCGCGCGGTGCTAACGGACTGGGATCGGGGACGCAGCGACGATCCGCTCGCCATCGCGCTGACACGCGCCTTCGGGGCAGACCACCTGCTGGATCTGCCGTCGCAACTGCTGCGTCAGCCTGTCAGCGTCTGGAGTCGCCACGCGTCCGTTATTTTCGAATGCCTGCAGGCCGGTTCGCCCCTGGCAGCGGGCGTGGTCGATGCTGCGGCCGAATCGCTGGCGGAACTTATCGCCCGGCTGTGCCGGCGCGGTGCCCGAATCGACTGCGTAGTGGCGGCTGGCGGCGTAATCCGCCATCAGCCACCGCTGTTCGACCGGCTGGCCGCACGTCTGCGCAAACACGATCCCCGGCTGTCGCTGCTGTTGTTAGCATGTCCGCCGGTCATGGGCGGGGTTGCGCTGGCGCGCCGCCTGGTCGCCCCTTCATTAGTCCGTTCCGTTTCACGAGGTGCATGATGTCTGAATATGAAAACGCCGCCGCCCCGGCGACCCGTAAAGCCTGGCGCTTTCCCAACACTTACACTGTTCTGCTGGCCATCACCGCCGTCGTCTGGCTGCTGACGTTCATCATTCCGTCCGGACAATACCATATGGCTGACGGTCGCCCGGTGGCGGGCAGTTTTCAGGTCACCGCCAGTCCGCTGACCACCGTGCAGCGGATCAAAGAACTGTTTCTGGCACCGGTAAACGGGCTTTACGGCGTGGAGAATGCCGCTGGCCATGTCGGTCCCTACGAGAGCGGTAACCTGTTCGGCGCCATCGGCGTATTTTTCTACGTGCTGTCGCTGGGCGCCTTTATCGTCACAACGACCAAAACCGGCGCGATCGACGCATGTCTCGGACACGTGGCACAACGCTTCAGACAGCGCGGCGGGCTGCTTATCGTCATGGTGATGCTGCTTATCGCCATCGGCGGCTCCACTTACGGCATGGGCGAAGAGACACTGGGCTTCTATGCGCTGCTGGTGCCGCTGCTGCTGGGCCTGGGCTTCGATCGCATGACAGCGGTGGGCGTGATTCTGGTGGGATCGGTGGTGGGCAACATGAACTCCACGGTCAATCCGTTCATGACCGGCGCCGCCTCGGCGGGCGCTGGCGTGCCGATGGGCAGCGGCATCGGTCTGCGCTTCGCGATGTTTATCGTGCTGACGGCCGTCGCCATTCTGTATGTGGTGCGCTATGCCCGCCGCGTGCAGCGCAACGCCGCACATTCGGTAGTAGGCTTTTCCGCAGAAGACCGGGAGCTGGCGCAGGCCAGATTACAGTTGCCACCGCCGATGAACCGCCGCCAGAAAGGCGTGATGCTGACTTTCGCCGTCACGTTCGTCTTCATGATTTTCGCCATCATTCCCTGGGCGCAGGTGATCGCCGGACCGAACGCCACCTCATGGTCCTGGCAGCTGGACTGGTACTTCCCCGAGCTGACCGCGCTGTTTTTTGTTATGTCGATAGTGACCGGCCTGTTGGGCGGCCTGCGCGGCAACGGGCTCTACAACGCGATGCTGGCGGGCATCTCCGACTTTATGGGAGCCGCGCTGGTTATCGTGCTGGCGCGTGGCATCACGGTAATTATGCACAACGCGCAGATCACCGACACGGTACTGCACTCTATGGAAAGTCTGGCGAACGGCGCGCCTTCCGGCACCTTCACCGTCATGATGTATCTGCTGATCATGCCGCTGTCGTTCCTGGTGCCCAGTTCATCCGGGCTGGCGACACTGGCGATGCCGGTGCTGGCACCCATGGCAGATTTTACCGACGTCGGCCGCGAAATGGTGGTGACGGCATTTCAGTGCGCGGTCGGTACAATAGCGATGATTTCGCCCACCTCAGCCATCGTGATGAGCGGACTGGCGCTGGCCAAAGTCAGCTATACGCGCTATCTGCTGTGGGTGCTGCCACTGCTCGGCCTGCTGGTCGTGCTCAACTGCCTGTTTCTGGTGCTCGGCGCGGCGCTGAAATAAGCGTTAACCTCTCCCCGCTTCGGCGGGGGTTTTCTGTTACTATCCCTTGCTCTGTCAGGTGAACCGCCAGATTCGCCACCCGGTTTAAAATTCGCTATTATCCGCTTCCACTCCTCATCCGGGTAACCCGATGTCTGCGATTATCGATACTTTTATTGCCCCGCCTTGTTATGACCCCATCGAAACGCTCTATCAGGATGAACATCTGGTGCTTATCAATAAACCTGCCGGACTTCTCAGCCTGTCGGGGAAAAATCCGCAAAACCTTGATTCCGTACATCACCGGCTGGTCAAGATATTTCCCGGCTGTACGCTGGTCCACCGTCTGGATTTCGGGACTTCCGGTCTGATGGTGATTGCGCGTAATAAAGCTATCAATGCCGCACTCTGTCAGCAATTCAGCCAGCGCACAGTGACCAAACAGTACAGCGCCCTGCTCTGCGGACATCTCGAACATAACGACGGGGTGGCAGACGCACCGATTGCCAAAGACCCGGCGCTGTTTCCGCTGATGTCGATTTGCGCCATCCATGGCAAGCCCGCCCGCTCCGGCTACCGGGTCGTTGAGCGCTTTTATCATGAGCAGGAAAATGGCGCGTTACTGCCACTGACCCGGGTACAACTGACCCCGGAAACCGGACGCACTCATCAGCTTCGCATTCACTGTCAGCAATTGGGCCACCCTATTTTGGGCTGTGACCTGTATGGCGGACGCCTGCTGCCGGGCACTGAACAGGCTCCGCGACTGATGTTGCACGCCAGTGAACTGCATTTTGTTCATCCCGTCAGCGGAGAACGGATCGAAGCCCGCAATGCCAGCCCGTTCTGAAAACGAAACGCTCTGTCACGCCCCGCCCGTCCGATTGTCTGCGTGACTTTGCCCTTTTGTTTTGAAAAGCGTTTTTAACCGGGAGGTTGACGCTGTAGTCTCAGTAGCGGTTTTTCTTTTGTTGCATGTAAGCCAGGTGAATACTTTTACCAATTTTAATAACGAATACCGATTTTAATAACGAAAATTTTAGAATACTGACGAACAGACAGGACAATTATGGACTCCATGCTCACTGCCTCCCGCCCCGATGAGGAGATACCTTCATATCACCGTGCCCGCCGTGCTGCCTGGGGCAGCTTCGTTGGCGCGGTCGTAGACTGGTTCGATTTTTTGCTCTACGGCATTACCGCAGCATTAGTGTTTAACAGTGAATTTTTTCCGCAAATCGACCCGGCAATGGGTACGCTCGCCGCCTTTGCCACCTTCGGTGTCGGCTTTCTCTTTCGTCCGCTCGGCGGCATTGTTTTCGGTCATTTCGGCGATCGTCTGGGCCGCAAACGCATGCTGATGATGACTGTCTGGATCATGGGCATTGCCACAGCCTGTATCGGCATTCTTCCCGCTTTCTCCACGATCGGTTGGTGGGCTCCGGCTCTGCTGGTCATCCTGCGCGCCATTCAGGGATTTGCCGTGGGCGGTGAATGGGGTGGCGCGACACTGCTGGCGGTTGAAAGTGCGCCTTCCGGCAAAAAAGCGTTCTACAGCAGCGGGATCCAGATGGGATATGGTGTCGGCCTGCTGCTCGCTACCGGTCTGGTGTCGCTGATAAGCAGCCTGACCACCGACGCGCAGTTCCTGAGCTGGGGCTGGCGTTTGCCGTTTCTGTTCAGCGTTGTGCTGGTGATCGGCGCGCTGTGGGTGCGTAAGGGCATGGAAGAGTCCGCCGAGTTCGAACGTGCTCAGGTCGGGCAACCCAAAGCGGCCAAAAAGCGACTGCCGGTATTTGAAGCGCTGTTTCGCCATCCCGGGGCTTTTTTGAAAATCATCCTTCTGCGCCTGTGCGAACTGCTGACGATGTATATAGTCACTGCGTTCGCCCTTAACTACTCGACGCATAATCTGGGGCTGTCGCGTGAGCTGTTTCTGAATATCGGGCTGCTGGTCGGCGGTATCAGTTGCCTGACAATTCCCCTGTTCGCCTGGCTGGCGGATCGTTATGGTCGCCGCCGCATCTACATCACCGGCGCTGTAGTCGGCGCGCTGAGCGCTTTCCCGTTCTTTATGGCACTCGAAGCACGTTCAATTGCCGGCGTGGTGATTTTCTCGCTGTTGCTGGCAAATATCGCTCACGATATGGTGGTCTGCGTGCAGCAACCCATGTTTACGGAAATGTTCGGTGCGGGTTATCGCTACAGCGGTGCAGGCGTAGGTTATCAGGTTGCCAGCGTAGTGGGCGGTGGGTTTACGCCGTTTATTGCGGCCGCATTGCTGAATTTCTCCGGCGGTGAATGGCATTCCGTCGCCATTTATCTGATGGCGGGCTGTTTGCTTTCCGCCCTTACGGCGATTTTTATGAAGACACCCGTGCACCGCTGAAACACAGGCCATTTAAAAAAGCCCGCTTAAAAATATAAGCGGGCTTTTTAGCATTTGAAGCAGATTTACACCACCCGCAATTCCTCGTAAGACACCATTACATGTTCCGCAAATGCCGGACGCTGGGTGAGTTTTTCGTAATACTGCTCGATAGCCGGGAAGGACGGTCGTGCAATGGCAATATCGAAGTAGCGGTACAAATTGTGGCCAAACTGAATATCGGCCAGGGTGAATTCACTTCCGGCAAGGTAACCATGCCGGGCAATCTGCGCTTCGGCAATCGCCAGCTTCTTATTAAGATTCTGCAATGATTTTTCTAATGCCTGATGATCCTGATCTTTAGCCGCCGTTCTTACTACCATCCAGAATACCGGCACAGTGAAGTTCATCGCGACACCGATTTTTGCCCACTCCGTCCATTTATCTGTTTCGGCACGCCGTTCAGGGTCCTGCGGCCAGAATTCATCAGTGCCGTATTTCCCGGCCAGATAACGCAGGATGGCACCGGTTTCCCACAGCAGCTGGCCTTCACCCTCGCGGATCACAGGAACCGTACCGTTGGGGTTCATCGCCAGAAATTCCGGGGTGTCATTACCACCGTATTTATGGCCGATATCGGTCCTTTCATACGCAAGCCCTAATTCTCCGATACACCACATCAGCGCCTGCACATTTGACGATGTTTTTCTGCCCCATACCCGGATCATTCACTTCCCCCTGTTCGTTCATAAAAGCACCATCTGGCTCCCGTACCCTAATAAAACATTGGCGGCACCGTGCAGACAAGCCATATTTAGAATGAATGATGATAAATGAAGCACAAAGGAAAAGCGTATGGATAACAAGTCCCTCACTCCTTCACAGGCGATTGAGAAGCTCGAAGAAATGTACAACGATTCTGTCGCCGCACTGCGGAATGCGATTAAAGATTTCATCGTTGAGGGTGCGCTGCCTGATATCACGGCGCGTGCTGCCGGGTTGTTTGTTTATCCGGAACTGCGTGTCAGCTGGGATGGCGTGACGCCAGCCAAAAACCCGACCCGCGCTTATGGCCGTTTTTCGCATCCAGGCCGTTATGCCAATACCATCACGCACCCTGAGCTGTTCCGTCACTATCTGCTGGAACAGCTTTCCCTGCTGGGCGAGGAATATGACGCGGTTATCGAAGTGGTGCCGTCACAACAGGAAATTCCTTATTCATATGTGATTGACGGCTCTGATCTGATGCTTGACCGATCGATGAGTGCCGGGCTGGCGAAACATTTCCCGACCACCGAACTGTCGCAGATTGGCGATGAAACCGCTGACGGCCTGCATTATCCCGGCGACACCTTTCCGCTGTCCCATTTCAATGCGCTGCGCGCCGATTTTTCGCTGGCACGCCTGCGTCATTACACCGGCACGCTTATCGAACACTTTCAGCCGTACGTGTTGTTCACCAACTACACCCGGTATGTCGATGAGTTTGTCAGCTGGGCGTGTGCGCAGATTGCTGATCCGCAAAGTCCTTATGAAGCACTGGCCTGCGCAGGCAGCGTATTTATTACAGCCGAAACGCAAAACCCTGAACAGGCAGTTTCCGATCTGGCCTGGAAAAAACACCAGATGCCCGCCTATCATCTGATTGCCCGCGACGGTGCGGGAATTACGCTGGTCAATATCGGCGTCGGTCCGGCCAATGCCAAAACCATTTGCGATCATCTGGCGGTTCTGCGCCCGCATGTCTGGCTGATGATTGGTCACTGCGGCGGATTACGGGAAACACAGTCGATCGGTGATTATGTTCTGGCTCACGCTTATTTGCGTGACGACCATGTGCTGGATGCTGTACTGCCGCCGGATATCCCGATCCCAAGCATTGCTGAAGTGCAACGTGCCTTGTATGACGCAACCAAAATGATGAGCGGCATGCCGGGTGAGCAAGTCAAGCAACGCCTGCGTACCGGCACGGTCGTGACCACCGACGACCGTAACTGGGAATTGCGTTATGCCGCGTCAGCGCTGCGCTTTAATCTCAGTCGTGCCGTTGCCGTCGATATGGAAAGCGCCACCATCGCCGCACAGGGATACCGCTTCCGGGTGCCTTACGGCACGTTGTTGTGCGTTTCTGATAAACCGCTGCACGGAGAAATCAAACTGCCCGGCCAGGCAAACAAATTCTACGAAGGTGCCATTTCAGAACATCTGCAAATTGGTATCTGCGCCATTGACCTGTTGCGCGCCGAGGGCGATCACCTGCATTCACGTAAACTGCGGACATTTAACGAACCCCCTTTCCGCTGATCACCACGCTGACTTCCCCTAAACAGTTCGTGTTGCCGGCAGCAAATTTGATAATCCCGATGAGCTTACCTTCAGTAAGTGATTCGGGTCATTAAACGCAGCCGACGCATCTGCGGCACGAAATATGACGGGGAATTAAGGATTTCCTAAAAAAAGACTTTGCATAATGCAGAGTCTTTTACCATCATAATTTAAAACGCTGTTCTACTTTCTGTCACACTGGAACTCTCTTGCAAAACGTCATCGTCTCTTTGCGCAAAGCCATCGAGCGCACGCCCTGGTATCCGAAACGGCGTTCTTACCGTACGTTGTTCTGGCGTGAAATCACGCCCCTCGCTGTTCCTATTTTCTTCGAAAATGCCTGCGTTCTGCTAATGGGCGTACTGAGTACGTTTCTGGTCAGTTGGCTGGGCAAGGAAGCGATGGCCGGAGTGGGCCTGGCCGACAGTTTCAACATGGTGGTGATTTCATTCTTCGCCGCCGTCGATCTGGGTACGACCGTCGTGGTTGCGTTCAGCCTGGGTAAACTCGACCATGAGCGCGCCCGTGCGGCAGCCCGTCAGTCACTGGCGATCATGACCGTTTTTGCCGTCCTGCTGGCGATACTTCTGCAATTTTCCGGGCATGTGATTATTGACATGATCGCCGGTAATGCCGAGCCGGAGGTAAAAGAACTGGCGCTGTCTTACCTGCAAATGAGCAGCTGGAGCTATCCGGCTGCGGCTATCGCACTGATCGGTTCCGGTGCCTTGCGCGGTGCGGGTAATACCAAAATCCCGATGCTACTTAACGGCGGGATGAACATCCTTAATCTGGTGATCAGCAGCGTACTGATCTATGGCTGTTTCGGCTGGCACGGTTTGGGCTTTATCGGTGCCGGCCTGGGGCTGACCATTGCCCGCTATATCGGTGCGATTGCGGTTATTTTTGTGCTGATGGTCGGTTTTAATCCTTCACTGAAAATCTCCCTGAAAAGCTATTTACTGCCGCTCAATACCAACATTTTGCGTGAAGTGCTGGGGATCGGTATTCCGGCCAGTATCGAATCGGTGCTGTTTAACGGCGGTAAATTACTGACGCAGGTTTTTGTCGCAGGCATGGGCACCAATGTGATTGCCGGTAACTTTATTGCGTTTTCAATTGCCGCACTGATCAACCTGCCGGGGAATGCGCTGGGGTCAGCCTCAACCATTATCGTCGGGACACGTCTGGGCAAAGGACAGATTGCCCAATCCGAGCGTCAGCTGCGCCATATTTTCTGGCTTTCTACCTTTGGGCTGTGTGTGCTGGCCTTACTTTCGGTGCCATTTGCCGGTTTGCTGGCGCGGTTTTACACCAATGAGCAAGACGTTATCGACGTGGTAAAAATCCTGATCTGGCTGAATGCTGCTTTTATGCCTTTCTGGGCGGCCTCGTGGGTGCTGCCTGCTGGCCTGAAGGGGGCGCGTGATGCCCGCTTTACGATGTATGTTTCTATGCTCGGGATGTGGGGCTGTCGTATTGTGGTGGGCTATTTCCTCGGTATCGTACTAGGTTTCGGCGTAGTCGGCATCTGGTTGGGGATGTTCCTCGACTGGATCGTGCGCGGCCTGTTTTTTTACTGGCGTATGGCCAGCGGCCGCTGGTTGTGGAAATACCCGAAGGCCAAAAGGACAGAATGACTCGCCGGGATTATGCCCGCCGGTACATCCGGCGGGGATGGCCGATTTTCCCGTACAGCATTTCGACCTTTAAATCCCCTTTTTGCACACAGTGTTCGAGATAGCGGCGGGCGGTGGTTTTACTCAACCTCGTTTCGCTGACCACCTCATCGACTGAGTAACAGCGTCCGGCATTCTGCATAAAGATGCCTTCCACCAGGTTCAGCGTATTTTCCTCGATACCTTTATTGCCCGCTCTCGGCGTAAAATCCTTCGCCTGTAGCTGATAAAGACTGTCTACGTTTTGCTGATCCACCACTTTCCATGTCCGCTGGGTCTGGCTGAACTGGATAAAGCGATCCAGCGATTGTTGCAGCCGGTTCCACGAAACCGGTTTGAGGATATAATCAAACGCACCACAGCGGATAGCCTGACTGCAGGTAGTCATATCGCTGGCGGCAGTGATAAAAATTACCGAACAGTGCGTTTTCTTCAGCAGGTCATCCTCTATCAATGAAATTCCCTGTCCGTCAGGCAAATAGTTATCCAGCAACAGCAATTGCGGATGCTTTTCCTCGATAAGCACTTTTGCTTCATGCAGCGTGGTGGCCCTGCCTACCAGCCGCAACCAGCGATGATTATCAATCAGCTCGGCATACAGTTGTGCCAGCTGGCTTTCATCTTCAACAATCATTACGTCAATCATTTCAGCTTGCATCATTTGCTCTCTTCCAGTGCTTCTGGACGGGGATTTACCGGCATAAAGCCACTTTGTTCTTCAGGGCGGTGGTGTGGAATAAAAACCGAAAAAACAGCGCCAGTTGGCGGATTGTCAGACACTTCAATAGTGCCACCAGCATGGCTGACATAGCTGGCAACCAGATGCAGGCCCAGACCGTGATCGCCTTGTGTTTTGGATGTCACCCCCAGCGAAAAAATCTGCCCGCGCCGCTCCGGCGCTATCCCGATGCCATGGTCAGCGACTTCAATCACCAGATCATCTGTGCCGGAAACGACATACACGTCTACCGGCCCGGCTTCATTGCCGCGCAGTAATGTGGCTTCGATGGCGTTATCCAGCAGATTGCCAATGATCGACATCAGTTCGGTTTCACTGAGCGCGGCAGGCAGATGCGTTAACTCACAGGCGGGATCAAATTTTAGCTCAACGCCTTTTTCCCGTGCACGGGCATATTTTCCGAGTAACAGACCGCATAATTTTGGTGAGCAGAATCGCGCCGAAACGAAATCCAGCAATTCCTGCGCGCTTTCAGACTGAGCTTCGATATAGCGGATCGCCTCGTCGTAACGTCCCATATGCAGGAGCCCGGCGAGTGTTGCCGTCCAGTTGAGCTGTTCGTGGCGTATCACCCGCAGGTTATCGGCATAACGCTGCACCTGGCTTAGCTGGATGCTGAGCCGGTCGATATCGCTGCAATCCCGAAAAGTGATCACCCACCCCTGGAGCTGGTCTTCCAGCATGATCCGTACCCGGCTGGCGATCACTGTCAGGTTGTTGAACAGGCAGATTTCATCGTGAATATCTTTTTCCAGCATAACCTGCGGATCAAAGAAACTGACCGGCGCAATCACCTGCCCGAGCGGCTGACCTCGCAGTTCACGGGACGGCACGTCAAGACTGAGCAATTTTTTGGCCGCCTGGTTGATGACCGCGACCCGCAACTGCGCATCAATAGCGATCACACCTTCGTAAATCGATTCCATCAGCGCCTTTTGCTGACGCACCAGCAAACCGATTTCACGGGGCTCCAGCGAAAACATCTGCCGTTTAATCGAACGTGAAAAAAACCATGAGAAGGTAAACAACGCCAGCAGCAAAGTGGCGGCGGCCAGCAAAATACGGATGACTTTTTCGATAGTCAGGTTATTGATGTGGCTGGTGAGATACCCCACAGAAACGATACCGACCACGTTGCCTTGCCCGTTGATGATCGGTGCCTTACTGCGCAACGATAAGCCGATACCTCCCAGCCGGATGGTGGTGGTGCTTCTGCCCGCCAGCACATCCCCGTTGTCTCCCCCGACCAGCATTTTCCCCACACGGTCAGCATAAATCGAATGAAACAGATGTATTGCTTTACCATCGCCTATCACCATGTAACTGGCATCACTACGTGCAGAAATACTCATCATTAAATGGTTAATAGCCGGAACATCCTTATTTTCAACGGCGGTAATTAATGAAGGAATAAGTGCAATTTCCTCTGCCTGAACTTTTGCACGAATACCCATATCTTCATATAACTGACGTTCTATATCATAATAGTAATAAATGCCCGCTATCGAAAAAAGTGTCATAAATAGCATGACAAGATAAATGAATAGCTTTATCTGAAAAGAAGGCCGAAACCGCATCGGGAAACCTATAACCAGACAGTGATATTAATAGAAAGTACAAAGATATTATCACGCCCCGGTATTTGCGTCAGCGTGAAGGATTAAAGTTGCGAGGCATGCCGCATAACATCATCAGGCGCGTCAGGGCCTAGGCGACTAACCCCATAATTCACAACAGCTATTTCACCATAAATTAACAGTAATATTATAATTGCAAATAACACCATAAAAACCACGAAAAATAATAGCGACCTGAGTTTTTAAATTAATTAAAACCATAAAAACCTTTCACTCCTTTAAAACACCTTTTCTAATTTGCGGCACCTCACATATTACCGGTCAGCATTACTCTTATACTCCCTGCACAAATTGACACAGGGGATTCATAATGAGTACAACTGACGACACCTATTCTGTTACTGCGGGATCTTCCTGCGTTAAACAGCTCTCATTAAAAGAAAAATGGTGGCACATTCTCGATACCTGGAAAATCGGCATTATTCCGTTACCGCTGTTCGCCATGGCGGGGCTACTTATCGCAATAGATTGTCTTGACGGCAAACTGCCGAGCGACATCGTGGTGATGGTCGCCACGTTAGCGTTCTTTGGGTTTGCCTGTGGCGAGTTCGGCAAGCGTCTGCCTTTTATCGGCAAGATGGGCGCTGCGGCGATTTGCGCCACGTTCATTCCTTCCGCGCTGGTCTATTACGGCCTGCTGCCGGATGTCGTGGTGGAGTCCACCACCAAGTTCTACAAAAGCACCAATATTCTGTATCTCTACATCTGCTGCATTATCGTGGGCAGCATCATGAGCATGGATCGCAAAGTGCTGATCCAGGGGTTCATGCGTATTTTCTTCCCAATGTTGTGCGGCGAAGTGGTTGGCATGCTGGTCGGGATGGGGGTCGGTCTGGCGCTGGGCATGGAACCTTTTCAGATTTTCTTCTTCCTGATCTTACCGATCATGGCCGGTGGCGTGGGTGAAGGTGCCATCCCGCTGTCCATTGGTTACGCAACCTTATTACACATGGACCAGGGTGTGGCGCTGGGTCGCATCCTGCCTATCGTGATGCTGGGCAGCCTGACGGCTATCGTTATCTCCGGTTCTCTCAATCAGCTAGGTAAACGCTATCCACACCTCACCGGCGAAGGTCAGCTGATGCCGTCTGCTAAAAATGCCACAACGGAAAGCAACACGCCGACAGTGGCTGGCGGTAAAACCGATGTCACGACCATTGCCTCAGGTGCATTACTGGCCGTTCTGCTTTATATGGTGGGCATGCTGTTACACAAGCTGATTGGTCTTCCTGCACCGGTCGGGATGCTGTTTGCGGCTGTTGGCCTGAAACTGGCGCACGGCGTTTCTCCCCGCCTGCTCGAAGGTTCTCAGGTGGTGTACAAATTCTTCCAGACTTCCGTCACTTACCCGATTTTGTTCGCCGTCGGTGTCGCCATCACACCGTGGAATGAACTGGTTGCCGCATTCACGATTTCTAATCTGCTGGTCATTGTCAGCACTGTTGCAGCGCTGGTCACCACCGGCTTTTTCGTCGGCAAGAAAATTGGCATGCACCCGATTGATGTCGCCATCGTTTCCTGCTGCCAGAGTGGCCAGGGCGGTACCGGTGATGTCGCCATTCTGACTGCCGGTAACCGCATGCAACTGATGCCATTTGCCCAAATAGCCACACGTATTGGCGGGGCCATTAATGTCTCGGTTGCCCTGCTGGTGCTCGGCAACTTCCTCGTCTGATGCCGCGCTAACTCTTTTTTAATTCAGGATATTTTTATGAAACTGGCAAGTTATCTTTATCAGGGGCGCAAGTCCTACGGCATCGCAACCGGGCACGGCATGATCGACCTTGGTCGCCATCTCGGTCAGCGTTATCCGGACCTCAAAGCTCTGCTGGCAGGCAATGCACTGGCACAGGCTCAGGAGCTGGCGACCCTGCCCGCAGATGTGGATATCGACGATCTGACTTTTCTGCCGGTCATCCAGAATCCGGAAAAAATTCTCTGTGTTGGTATGAACTACGCCGAAAAACGCAAAGAATTTGACCAGCATAATCCGGCACCGACATTGTTCGTCCGCTTTGCTGATTCACAAACCGGCCACGCTTCTCCCGTCATCAAACCGAGCCGTTCTGTCGAATTTGATTACGAAGGTGAACTGGCAGTGATTATCGGTTCTGCCGGGGAAAATATTTCCCGCGAAAACGCCCTGGCGCACGTCGCCGGCTACAGCTGCTATATGGACGGTTCCGCCCGCGACTGGCAGCACACCTGGTTTACCGCCGGTAAAAACTGGCCGCAGACCGGTGCGTTCGGGCCGTGGATGACCACGGCCGATGAGATCCCAGACCCGCACACACTGGCAATCCGCACCTGGCTGAACGGTCACATGGTGCAGGACGACAACACCCGCAGCATGATCCACAACGTTGCCGAACTGATTGAGTACATCAGCACCTTTACCTCACTGAGTGCCGGTGACGTGATCATTACCGGTTCGCCAGGTGGGGTAGGTAAAAAGCGCGTACCGCCGCTGTTTATGAAACCCGGCGATCGCATCGAAGTAGAAATTGAAAAGATTGGTCATCTCAGCAATGTGATTGTTGCGGCAGAAACCAAGGTTGCCGCCGGCCGTCAGGTGAGCCATGCCCGGGCGGCTCACTAACCTCTTAAAACCAACTGACCTGGCCGGGCATTCAGCCCGGCGTTTTAAACATTGCGTCGACTTACATCAGACATCAGGAATGCATTATGTTCAGCCGTGACGAACCCGACTTTTATGTCATCTCTGTCAGCCAGCCACCGAAAGGCATGCTGGAGGATATCCGCGCCTTGTTGCAACAAAGCCAGTTAGGTATGGATGACGACATAGAGCAGTTCGTGGTGGCCTGCTCGGGCCGCCGGCTGGTCGGATGCGCAGGTCTGGTCAGCAACATTATCAAATGCGTTGCCGTGGCTGCCGACTGGCGCGGCGAAAACCTCAGCGCCAGATTGCTGGGTGAAGTGGAAAATCTGGCGGTATCTGGCGGAAAATTCCATTTATTTCTGTACACCCGGCCGTCAAATCGGGAGCGCTTTCGTGGCTGCGGGTTTTACCCGCTGGTCCAGTGGGATGACGTCGCCGTGCTGATGGAAAACACACCCGTGGGCATCAGTCAGTACTGCTGCGGTTTACAGCGCCATTATCATCATGGCCAGCGCATCGGTGCGGTGGTGATGAACGCCAACCCGTTCACTCTCGGGCATCGCTTTCTCACCGAACAGGCGGCAGCAACCTGCGACTGGCTGCATGTCTTTGTGGTAAGCGAAGACGTGTCGTATTTCCCGTTTCAGGAACGTCTTGAAATGGTCCGTATGGGGGTCGCGGACCTGCCCAACGTGACGGTGCATGTCGGTTCTGAATACCTAATCTCCCGCGCAACCTTTCCCGGCTATTTCCTCAAGGATGCGGGGCTGGTGAATCAGGCGTGGAGCGTGATGGATTTGCTGATTTTCCGTCAGTACATCGCCCCGGCATTAGGGATTACGCATCGTTTTGTGGGCAGCGAACCTTTCTGTCCGGTGACTCATCAGTACAACTGCGACATGCATGACTGGCTGGAAGCACCTGCCCGCCTGGCGTCGCAACCGCTGAAGGTGACTGAGTTGCCCCGCAAACGTCATGCCAGCGGCAGGGCAATTTCGGCATCTGAAGTGCGTGCGCTGCTCCGGACGCATCAGTTACCGCGTATCCGCGACATTGTTCCGCCCAGTACTTACGCCCACCTTGAGCAACATTATTCCGCCACTGCGCCCGCGGATCCGGTGCATGGCGATGTTCTTATTATTTCACCCTCACTTTGTTAACAGCAGGAAAAACCCATGAAAATTGTGAAGGAGGCGCTGGCAGGAACGGTTGAATCCAGCGATTTACTGGTAAAAATCGCCCCGGCCAGTGAGCTGAATGTGGTGATCAGCAGTGAAGTCGCCAAACAGTTTGGCGATCAGATCCGCCGTGTCGTGAATGACACCCTGAATACACTCGGTGTTATCGCGGGTCTGGTGATTATTGAAGACAAAGGTGCACTGGATTGCGTCATTCGTGCCCGGGTACAAAGTGCAGTACTGCGTGCGGCACAGGCTGAAGAGATTAACTGGGAGATGTTACGATGAAAAAACTCCGCCGCAGCATGCTGTTCCTGCCGGGGGCCAGTGCCGCCATGTTATCCACGGCATTCATTTATCGCCCTGACTCCATCATGTTTGATCTCGAAGATGCCGTTTCACTGCGTGAGAAAGACACGGCACGCATTTTAGTTTTCCATGCGCTTTCACACCCGATGTATCGCGATATCGAAACCGTAGTGCGTATCAACCCGCTCAGTACACCGTTTGGCCTTAAAGATTTGGAGGCCGTGGTACGGGCGGGTGCGGATGTGGTGCGCTTACCCAAAACCGATACGCCGGACGATATTTTTGAGCTGGAAGCGCATATCGAACGCATCGAGAAGGCCTGCGGGCGCGAAGTCGGTTCCACCAAAGTGATGGCCGCCATCGAATCAGCTATTGGTGTAATCAATGCCGTGGCGATCGCCCGCTGTTCGCCGCGTCTGATCGGCATTGCGCTGGCGGCTTTCGATTATGTGATGGATATGCAAACCGAGCGCGGCGACGGCACCGAACTGTTTTATGCCCGCTGCGCCGTGCTGCACGCGGCACGTGCCGCCGGAATTGACGCCTTCGACGTGGTGTATTCCGACATTAATGATGAGGCCGGTTTCCTGCGTGAAGTGGAGCTGATCCGCAAAATGGGCTTTAACGGCAAATCCCTGATCAATCCGCGACAGATTGAGCTGTTACACAACGCTTACGCGCCGACGCAGGAAGATGTGGACTATGCGCACCGGGTGATTGCCGCCGCAGAAGAAGGCGAGCGCAACGGGCTGGGCGTGATTTCGCTCAACGGCAAGATGATCGATGGCCCGATCATCAACCATGCGCAGGTGGTACTTGAACGCGCCAGCGCATCCGGTATCCGTCGCTAGCCTTTAATTTTGTACAGGAATATCAAGCTAATGAGTCATTTAACTGAAACTTTGCACAGTCTTTATCCGCAGCTCAGACATCTGGTTGCCTTTGACGGTGCGCACCGTAATACGCCATATCTTTCCGATCCTGATGCCCGTCTGCATCGTAAATTATGCGATTCACTGGAACAGGCGATTGCGCGCAGCGGCCTGAAAGATGGCATGACCATTTCCTTCCACCATGCTTTCCGTGAAGGTGATCAGGTTATTAATAATGTCGTCGCCACGCTGGCAAAACTCGGCTTTAAAAACCTCACGCTGGCATCCAGTTCACTGATGACCTGTAATGATGCGCTGATCGAACATATCCGCCACGGTGTCATCACCCAAATCTATACTTCGGGGATGCGTGGCAAACTGGCCGATGCCATTTCTCACGGGCTGATGGACCAACCGGTACAAATCCACTCGCACGGTGGTCGGGTTAAATTATTGCAGGACGGCGAACTGAACATTGATGTCGCATTCCTTGGCGTGCCGTGCAGCGATGAATTCGGCAATGCCAATGGTACACAGGGTAAATCCTGCTGTGGTTCGCTGGGCTACGCCATGGTGGATGCGCAATTCGCCAGAACCGTGGTGCTGCTGGCCGAAGAACTGGTGCCCTTCCCTAATATGCCCGCCAGCCTGGTACAGGATCAGGTGGATTACATCGTTAAAGTCGATCAGGTCGGTGATCCGGCGAAAATCAGCGTCGGCGCTGCCCGTGTCACCAGTAATCCGCGTGAACTGATGATCGCCCGTACGGCGGCTGAAGTCATTGAATACTCGGGTTATTTCAAACCGGGATTTTCGATGCAAACCGGTTCCGGCGCGGCGGCCACGGCCTGCACCCGTTTCATGGAAGAGAAAATGGAACGCCACCAGATCACCGCCCGTTTTGCCCTCGGAGGCATCACCGGCAGTCTGGTGGATTTGCATGAAAAAGGTCTGATTCAAACGCTGCTGGATACGCAATGTTTCGACGGTCAGACGGCGGCGTCACTTAGCCGTAACCCGCAGCACATCGAGATATCCACCAACGTTTATGCTAATCCGGGTGCAAAGGCCGCGAGCTGCGACCAGCTGGATATCGTCATTCTGAGCGCGCTGGAAATCGATACCGGTTTTAACGTTAATGTCATCACCGGTTCCGACGGTGTCATGCGTGGCGCGTCCGGCGGTCATTGCGATGTTGCCAGTGCGGCCAATCTGACCATTGTCGTCGCGCCTTTATTGCGCAGCCGAATTCCGACGGTGGTGCGCCGCGTCACCACCCGTGTAACGCCGGGGGAAAGCATCGATGTGCTGGTGACTGATCATGGCATCGCTGTCAACCCGGCACGTCCGGAAATCCGGCAGCGACTGGAGGAGGCGGGTCTGAAAATCATGGACATCGAGGCGTTGTATCAGCGGGCGATTTCCCTGACCGGCGAACCGAAACCGATTGAATTCACTGACCGCATCGTGGGTGTTATCCGCTATCGCGACGGCAGTGTCATTGACGTGGTTCATCAGGTAAAAGAGGACGCATAAATGACCATCATGACGCCTGCTGATGCAGGCGTCAGCCTTGAGGATTTGCTGGCAGCAAAGGAACTGCGGGCCAAACGGCAAACCCACTGGCTGACTCAATTCTCGCAACCGCTGATTTCACTCACGCTGGTAACGCCGGGGCCGGTGAAAGACTCTGTCGTGTATCGTCAGGTTATGCGTGAGGCATTGCAACGTGCCGAAGTCATGTTGCTGCAACATGGCTGGCCGGTACTGAAACAACAGGTCTTCTGGCTGCCCACCGGTGCGGAAGCGTTCTGGTGCGTGAAACATCCTGCGCCGGAAGTGAAAGCGGCTACGGTTGAACTGGAACAATCACATATCCTCGGGCGTTTATGGGATTTCGATGTGATCTGCCCGCAGGCGGGCATTGTGGGCCGCCGTTCGCTCGACAATGCCAGCCGCCGCTGTCTGATTTGCGATGGCCCCGCCCATGCCTGTGCCCGTTCGCGCCAGCACCCGCTACCGGAAGTTATCGCCAAAGTGGAGGCACTGATTGATGGCTGGCACCGTATGCTCTGAACATCCTGTCTCTACTGACATTGCCGCACTGGCAGCCGAAGCGTTGCGCCGTGAAGTCTGGCTGACCCCCAAACCGGGGCTGGTGGACAGTGCTAACAACGGCTCGCACAGCGACATGGATTTGCCCCTGTTTCTGCGTAGCATTGATGCCATCACGCCCTGGCTCCATCAGTTTTTTACTCTTGGTCAGCAGGATTTTCTGCAACCCTCACAGGGGATGCTGATGCGCATCCGTCCGACCGGACTGGCCTGTGAGCAGGCGATGTTCGGCGCAACACAGGGGATTAACACCCACAAAGGCGGCATCTTCTCGCTCGGGTTATTGTGCACCGCCGCAGGCAGACTGATCGGACAATGCCGGTTGCTGACCCGCAACCGCTTATGTGCTGAAGTGGCCGCCATGACGCAAGGGTTGGTTGAGCGCGAATTACAACACTGCCGCCAGCCGGTGTCCGCGGGTGAACGGCTGTTTGTGGCACACGGGATGACCGGTGCCCGGGGCGAGGTACAGAGCGGATTCCTCACTTTGCGTCGCCACGTTTTTCCATACTGGTATCAGGAAAGCCATTCTGAACGCCGCAGCCTTAATGCTTTGCTGCGCCTGATGGCCTATAACCCCGACACCAATCTGGTGGCACGCGGCGGCCTCAGCGGATTACATTTCGTACAGGATTATGCCCGCCGGTTACTGAACACAGGCTGGCAGACGGAGGATTTACAGCAGATGGACAACGCCCTGATAGCCCGTCATCTCAGCCCCGGAGGCAGTGCGGATTTGCTGGCAATTGCCATCGTGCTGATGGCTTTCCCACAATGAGCCCGGTGCCTGAAATAACCCGCATGCTGGTTCCCGGATTGCGTGACAGCGAAGCCGGGCACTGGCAAAGCCGCTGGCATGAACAATATCCCCACTGGCTGCGCATAAAGCAGCGCAACTGGGCGCAGGTTGATCTTGAAGGCTGGATTACTGCCATTGACCGTGAGCAGAAAAAGACCCCTTCCCCGCTGCTGCTGATCGGCCACAGTTTTGGTGCGCTCGCAAGCCTGGTGTGGGCGAACCGTCATCCGCAACTCACGGCAGGTGTGATGCTGGTCGCTCCTGCCGAGCCCATGCGGTTCGGGCTCAATGATGACATTCTTCCTGTACCGCTGGCCGTACCGGGGCTGCTGGTCGCCAGCCATACCGATCCGTTGCTGACCTTTACCCGGGCAGAGTTTTGGGCGCAGACGTGGCGCTGCGAACTGGCAGATATCGGGGAGGCCGGACATATCAATGTGGAATCAGGGTTCGGCGACTGGCCGTGGGGGCTGACGAAACTGGAGGTATTTGCCGCGCAACTGGCGGCAAACTTATCGGACTAAATGCGCGACAGGGTGTTCAGTAGTGCATTACTCAACAATGCGGGATTGTGTTTGCGGCGCAGGCCTGGATTTCTGACAGCACAGGAAAATCATGACCAGCAGCGGGATCCAGCCCAGTACAATACCCAACGTGATTTTCATCCACACATAGGTTTCCGGCGAGGCGTACTGCATCAGGATGGTATTCAGCAGGCGCGAAACAATACCTGCCAGATAAACACCGCCAAACCACCAGCCGGAGCGGTTGATGTCGTGCATACGCCGGATCCCGACCGCGAGAAGCGGTAATGCCGTCGCCAGGGCAAACAAAGTATAAGCAACCCCGGCGTAAAAAATGCTGTAAGGATTCCCCGCCAGCGCGAACAGGAATGAAACGCCCATGGTCAGCAAAATAATAATCAGCAAATTACCCAGCGCAAATGTCCAGAACTCCTTGCGGGTCGCGCAGCCACGGAAATCTACATACTTTTTCCAGCCCTGCAAATAACACTGCCATAACGTCATTTCATCACATCCTTTTGCCTGTTCATCTGATATTTCAATGGGTTTTTTAATAGGTAAAGAATTAAAGCGTTTTCTTACTGCCCCCGCAACTGCTGCGCCAGAATATTGAGCTGATCGGCTATCAGGTTGAGATCTTTCTCCTGCTGCCCCGGCGCACGGGTGGAATTACGCACCACCAGCTTCGCAGGCAGAATTTTCGATGACATCGTCTCAGGGTTTTCGGCCAGCAAATGTTCAACCGCCTCTTTGCTCTGCAAATCGAGATCCAGTGAGACGGTGGTCAGTGCCGGATGAAAGAAAGCGCTGTCGTAGGTGTCATCGTATCCGATGATCGACACGTGCTGCGGGATGGCCACATTGTGCTGATGAAGCGCACTGATGACGCCAAGCGCCATCTGGTCATTTCCCACCAGCATGGCGGTGAATTGCGGAGTTTCGCGCAAAATCTGCAACGCGCTGTAATAACCGCTTTTCGCACTCCAGTCGCCGTGAATAACCGTCACCGGCTGGATGCCCTTCTCTGCCAGCGTTTCCTGCCAGCTTTCCAGACGTAAACGGGAAGAGACAGAATCCTCCGGTCCCGCCAGCAAGGCAAATTCGCGGTGCCCTAAATCATGCAGATATTCCACGCTGGCGCGTGAACCGTCAGCCGGATTAAAGCAGACATTAAACACCGGGCTGGTGGGATCGACGTCAAGAAAAAGACACAGGATGTCGCGGTTATTTTCATAAATCCGTCCCGCCTCGGCGCTTTCCAGCGGAATGTTGATGATGACACGCTCAACACGTTGTGATTTCAGTTCATTAATCGAGTCCTGAATGCTCTGGTTGACGTCTCCGTCAATCATTGAAATCAGTACCTGATACCCGGCCTGATGCGCATATTTCTTCACTGACGCGGCAATTTGCGAAGGCGCGTGTAGCGCCAGTGACGTCGTGACAAGTCCGATGGTAAAACTCTGCTTCCCCACCAGTTGCTGTGCCAGCCGGTTCGGCACATAGCGCAAAACTTCAATGGCCTGTTCAACTTTCAGACGCGTGGCATCTGAGACATTGGCCGATTTGTTTAACACCCGCGAAACCGTCTGATACGAAACACCGGCATAGCGGGCAACATCCTCTAATGTCGAACTTTTTGATTTCATTCTTTCCCCAGACCGCAACCCGTGATTTTGCTCAATCCTATGATAATCGAGCCAACGTACGGGATCTCATTTAAAAGTTCAATCCGGGTGACCGGTAATGCATAAGTTATACGTTAACATTGAATATATTCGTGATTTATATCACTCACGATTTATCAATAATCCATAACTTGTAGACATATATCACATTTCACAATATGTAAAATTGATCATTATTGTTTCTGGGTATCTTATAGATTCCGTAAATGTGAACGTCATACAATCATAAGGAAAAAAAATGAAACACAACTTACGCACTCTGGCTGTGGCGGTTTCCCTCGCCATCACAGCGGGCCCTGCCGTGGCAAATGATATTGATTTTCATGGATATCTGCGTTCGGGCGTGGGGGTTTCTGGCGGTGGCAGTCTGGAACAATTCCAGAAAAACAAAGTCGGGCGTCTGGGCAACGAAGATGACACCTACGGCGAAATTGAACTGGGCAGCGAAGTTTACAAGAAAGATGACGTGAGTTTTTACGTCGACTCCATGGTCAGTATGGTGTCTGACGGCTCTAATGATGATGAAAACACCTTAAATGACGATGCACAGTTCGGCCTGCGCCAGTTGAATCTGCAAATCAAAGGGCTGGTCCCCTGGGATAAAGATGCCGTGATCTGGGGCGGTAAACGTTATTACCAGCGTCACGATTTACACATCATCGATACCAAATACTGGAACATTTCCGGTGCCGGTGCCGGTATTGAAAATCTTAAAATGGGCGAAGGCGCGCTTTCTCTGGCGTGGATCCGTGGCGATGCCAATGACGTAGATTACCGCGTGGACGGTAATAATGATGTGAACATCAACTACATCGACGTACGTTATGCCGGAATTAAACCCTGGAGCGGTGCGTGGATGGAAATCGGTGCCGACTACGCCATGCCAAATCTGTCGCATGACCAGAAAGAGTACGGCGGCCTGTATGATGCGGATAACGGCGTGATGCTGACCGGTGAAATCAGCCAGGACATGTGGGGCGGCTATAACAAACTGGTATTGCAGTACGCGAATAAAGGTCTGGCGCAGAACATGATTTCACAGGGCGGCGGCTGGTACGATATGTGGAACTATACCAATGATGCCACCGGTTATCGCGGCATCATCACCGGTCTTATCCCGATCACCAGTAAGTTCAGCCTTAACCATGTGCTGACCTACGGCCACGCAGAAAACATCACTGATTACACCGATACGACTGAACTGGTTTCTCTGGTGGGACGTGCGCAATATCAGTGGACTGATTATGTACGCACCATCGGTGAAGTCGGTACGTTCTACCAGAAAGATGATTACAAGACCGGGGCGAGTTACAAACAAGGCGGTCAAAAATATACGCTGGCGATGGGGCTGGCAGCCGGGCCGGAGTTTATGTCACGTCCTGAACTGCGTGTGTTCGCGTCTTATCTGAATGATTCGGAGCATGGCGATACGTTTGATGATCATACCAAAGCGGATACGTGGAACTTTGGTGTTCAGGTCGAAGCCTGGTGGTGATTTTTTTCTTCCTTGAAGCTGCAACTGCGTTAGCTACGTTTGCTCACCCGAATCACTGACATAAGTCAGCTCATCGGGACTCGCTCACTTGCTGTCTTGCTGCAACTCCAATGGATTTGAAAAAACAGGTGTTAATTATTAAAAAAATATCCTCATTGTAATAAAGCGACAGACAAAACTTAATTTCTCTTGTAGGGGATCGTTACGTTTTTTCTCCGCACAGCAGCATCATTATTATCATTTATAGAAAGCAGAAATAATAAAGGCAGCCTTGTGTCGGGCTGCCTTTATTTTTAGGGCATTTACGTAAGAGAGATTAATTACTTTTTAAACCAAACTTCTCAGTCATTAATTTCTTCAGACTGTCGGACTGCTTACCAAATATGGCATGCACTTCCTGACCGATGATTACCACGCCAATCGCGCCGGTCTGCTGAATAGCGCCGGAGTTCACCCGCCTGAGTTCTTTTACCGTCACCCGCAAACGGGTAATGCAGGCATCAACGTTAATAATATTATCGCGCCCGCCGAGTGCATCAATTAATAACGCCACATCAGTCGGTGGCGGGATCTCATTTTCAGGGCTTTTATTCTTCGCAGAGAATACATGCATAAAGTCTTTAATATTTACCATGATGAACACTCTCTTTCAGGAATGAAAAAAAACGTGCAACCGGAAAAACCTGATTGCACGTGGTTGTTAAAAATAAGAGTTTAAGAAATGGCAGATAAACGGCGCGACAGGATCTGACAACCGAATGCCGGCAGCGTCAGTTTGCGGGGTAATACACCGCCATGCACCATGTCGCGGTAATCATCCGGCAACGTCACCGTCTGACTGTCTGCGGCGTAGTTTTGCAGGAAGATAAATTCATTTTCGCCGTCTGTGCGACGTGCTGCGGTGACACCCTCCGGTAAATCCGTTTCTATCGCCCGCGGCAACTGTATTTCTTTTGCCAGCGCGGTATAAAAATCAGCATGGAATTGCTGATCGTTGCGCGAAGCCAGGTAATAGGCCTGGCCTTTGCCAAACAGATTCACGGTCACCG
Source organism: Rahnella perminowiae (assembly GCF_019049695.1). Classification (NCBI taxonomy): domain Bacteria; kingdom Pseudomonadati; phylum Pseudomonadota; class Gammaproteobacteria; order Enterobacterales; family Yersiniaceae; genus Rahnella; species Rahnella perminowiae. The sequence continues at coordinate 112,145 of NZ_JAFMOT010000182.1, read as the reverse complement.
CCGGGGTTCCCGCGTAGAAATCCTCGCCATACGTTGCCAGTGCTGCCGCGCCTTCAAGATGAATCACTTCACACAATTTGCTGGCACGGTACGGACCGTTTAAGCCCAGCGCGTTGCCTTCGGTACCGCTGACACTGTTGTGCTGGTCATCAGTCAGGCTGTCGATTTCTTCCGCCCAGATCCCCAGCACCGGACGCAACGGCCCCGGGAACCCGCTGAGGAAACACAAATCTGTTTCGTTAACGATACCACTCCAGTAAGTTGCGACAAACCGGCCACCGGCCTGCACGAACGCGGTGATCCGCTCACCGACGCCTGCCCGCACCATATACAGCATCGGCGCAATCACCAGGTCGTAACCGGTTAAATCGCAGTCGGCGTTGATCACATCGACCGCAATGCCCTGCGACCACAGTGCGCGGTAATGTCCGGCGACGGTATTTTCATACTCCAGCCCTTCATTACGCGGCCCGAGGGAATCGTCCATCGCCCAGCGGCTTTCCCAGTCGAAGATAATCGCCACTCTGGCTTCTACGCGGCTGCCTGCCACCGGCGCCAGTGCGGATAAAATCCTGCCCAGTTCAGACACTTCGCGTCCGACGCGGGTATCAATATGCCCGACGTGATCAACCACCGCGCCGTGGAATTTCTCCGAAGAACCACGGCTTTTACGCCACTGGAAATACTGCACCGAATCCGAACCGTGCGCGACTGCCTGCAGGGAGGACAAAATGTGCATCCCCGGCTTTTTCAGTTTGCTAACCGGCTGCCAGTTGGTGAAACTCGGCGTCGATTCCATCAGCACAAAGGGTTTGCCCTGTTTCAGGGTACGCATCAGGTCGTGATACATCGCGGTATACGCCGCCAGACCAATATCGTCTTTGCGGGTGTGCCACATCGGATAACTGTCCCACGAGATAAAATCCAGCACACTGGCCAGTTTCCAGTAATCGTAATCGTAGAAATATTCCATGAAATTGGTGGTCGCCGGTAACGCCGGGTTCTCCGCTTTCAGCGGACGGATTTCCTCACTGTAAAAACGGGCCACCTGATCGGTATTAAAACGACGCCAGTCGAGATTCAGCCCATGAACGCCACTTTCGCCCTGTGGTGATGGTGATTCAATCTGCGCCCAGTCGGTATAAGTGTGGCTCCAGAAAGTGCTCCACCAGGCCTTATTCAGCGCATCCAGTGTGACATAACGGGCTTTCAGCCAGTCGCGGAAACGGGTCTGGCAAAAATCACAATGGCACTCGCCACCGTATTCGTTGGAAATATGCCAGCCGATAACGGCCGGATGATGTGCGTAGCGCTTCGCCAGCGCGCTGTTCATCACCTGAACTTTTTCGGCATACACCGGCGAACTCATGCAGTGATTATGACGTCCGCCATGCAGCGCTTTTACACGGTCGCGCCCCACGCGCAGGACTTCCGGGTACTTTTGCGACATCCACGCAGGACGCGCCCCGCTTGGGGTGGCGAGAAATACCGAAATGCCGTTTTCGTGCAAACGATCCAGCACCTGATCCATCCAGCCAAACGTGAAATGGCCTTCTTCGGGTTCCAGCGCTGACCAGCTGAAAATTCCGACTGACATGACATTACAGCACGCCTCTTTCATCATTTCGACATCACGAATCAGGACATCGGGGCTCTCCAGCCACTGTTCCGGATTGTAATCCGCGCCATGTAACAGGCCGGAAATCTTACTGCTCAGAGGAGGAAATTTCGTCATGCTTGGGTCCTTAGGAACTTTAAGAAATATTCACACCCCGGCCAATCCGGCCGGGGAAAAAGGGATTAATTGAAGACTTTGATGGAAGGAAGAACCTGGCCGTCACAGCTGAACAACGCCTGATTTTCGCGGGCGTTGCCCTCTTTCCAGTGATCATTGATGTAGGTCATACCGGCAGGTGTCGCCCAGCCGGCGCCGTCAACAGCGATCCAGGTCGGTTCCCAGTAGAAAAGGCCCTTGCCGCGATGATCCGGCACGGCCACCAGGCTTTTGATCAGATCGCTGAGGAAATCGGCCTGGCCCTGCACCGTGCCCGGATAGCCGCCGTCTTTGGCTTCTTTTTCCGTGAAACTGTTTTCAGCTGCATCACAGTTTCTGGTGGTATAGCCGTAAGCCACTTCCACGACGATCACGTCTTTGTTGTAGCGTTTGCTGATGTCATCCATATTGGTCTGCAACGCTGAAATCGGGCCATTCCAGTAAGTATAAAAAGACAGGCCAATCACGTCATAAGGCACGTTGCGACGGTTGATTTCATCGAACCACCAGCGGAAGGTATCGTTCTTGGTGCCTTCAGCCAGATGCAACATGATTTTGATATCTGACGGATTTTTTTCGTCCGCGCGGACACCGGTAATCGCCGCATTCAGCAACCCGGCCAGACGGTCAAACTCGCCGCCGCCCGCGCCCCAGCTTTTGCCTTCCGGCCACAAAATGCCGCCGTTCATTTCGTTACCGACCTGCACCATATCCGGTACGGTGCCCTGTGCGCGGAATTTGGCGATCACGTCACGGCTATAATCATGAATGGCAGTTTTCAACTGCGGATAATCCATTTTCTCCCAGCTTTTTGGCTTGAACTGTTTGCCGGGATCGGTCCAGAAATCGCTGTAATGAAAATCAAGCAGGATTTTAAAACCCAGGGCTTTAGCGCGTTTCGCCAGTTCCAGCGTGGTGGCCAGATCGTTATTTCCGCCGCCGTACGGATGGCCCTGTGCATCTTTCGGATCCACCCATAAGCGTAAACGGACGTAGTTAAAACCGTTCTGCCTGAGGATCACCATCGCATCGGTCTGTTTGTGGTTCTGGTCAAAGAACTTGCCGCCGTGTTTCTCCACATCTATCAGCGTCGAGATATCGGCACCCTTGATGAAATCTGCGGGCACGTTAGCGACTTTTTTGATCACCACATCCTGTGCCACACCGGAGAACGACATGGCCAGCAGTACGCAGGCCATTGCGTTTTTATTGAAAATCTTCTTAGAAAATAAAGACATCGGATTATCCTTTTGTACTGCCAGCCGTCAGGCCGGAAACGAAGTATTTTTGTAAGGCGAGATAGAAAATGGCGACCGGTACGGCGATCAGTACCGCCCCTGCGGCGTACATGGTGTAATTAGCCCCCATTTTTTGCGCCACCAGGTTGTACAGGCCAATCGGCAAGGTGTACTTATCCGGTGTACGCAAAATGGTGCTCGAAAGAATGAAATCCCCCAGCGGGCCGGTGAAGGAAAACAGCGCTATCACCGCCAGGATCGGCTTCGACAGCGGCATGATGATTTCGATGAAAATGCGGAAATTGCCGGCGCCGTCCATCCGCGCTGATTCATCCAGATCTTTCGGAATGGCATCGAGATAGCCTTTCATCAGATAGGTGTTCATTGGGATCATGCCGCCGACGTAAATCAGTACCAGCGCCAGATGGCTGTTGATAAGCCCCAGTAATTGCGCCAGCACGAAAATGGCGATCAGCGCCGAAAACTGCGGGATCATCTGCAATAAAAGGAACAGCATCAGCCCGTCTTTCCGGCCTTTAAAACGAAAGCGCGAGAAGGAATAAGCGGTAAAACTCACGCAAATCAGGGTCAGGATCATGGTCAGGAAACTGATTTTCATCGAGTTCCAGTACCAGCCGACATAATTCACTTCACCGTTAAATAAGTCTTTGTAATGCTGGAACGAGACATTCTCCGGAATAATCGACGTACTGAGCAGGCTGTTACCGGCATTGAGTGACGCACCGACTGTCCAGATAAGCGGATAAATAATAATTACCCCCACCATCAGCAACAGTAAATAACTCAGCGCAAGGCGGATAAACCGGTTTCTTTTAATACTGGTGTGTTTACTCATATTCCTTCTCCCGGTTACGCCATATCATCTTGTTTAAATGAATTCGTTGACCGGAATTGCCACAACGCAATACCGACTACAAATATCGACAGCAGAATTGTAATGGTCGCCGCAATAGCATATTGCGAAGATGACATGGTGAGTTTATATATCCACGACACCAGAATATCCGTTCCGCCCGCATTCGAACCGGCCACCGCCGGGCCACCGTTATTAAACAGATAGATGATATTGAAATTATTAAAATTGAAGGTGTATTGCGTGATAATAATTGGCGCAATGGAATATAAGACCAGCGGCAACGTAATGGTTTTGAGTTTCTTCCAGGTACTGGCACCATCCATCGTCGCGGCTTCATATAAATCGTTCGGGATAGCCTGCAATACGCCGGTAGTCATGGCAAACACAAACGGGAAGCCTAACCAGGTCTGCATCATGATCAGCGCTGTTTTGGTCCAGAACGGATCGGTCAGCCAGGCTTTAGGCTCAATACCTAAGGCCGCCAGAATGCCGTTATTAATGACGCCAAATGAATCATTGAACATACCCGCAAATACCAGAATGGTAACGAAACCCGGCACCGCCCACGGCAATATCAGCACGGTGCGGATCAGCGCCTTGAAGCGCAAATCTTTCTGATTCACCAGAATCGCCAGCATGACACCCACCGTACATTGCAGCGTGGTCGCCAGCACCGTCCAGACCACCGTCCATTGCAATACATCCAGCAATGTGGAGCGCCAGATATTGAGCGTGAAAATATTAATAAAGTTTTTGAACCCCACCCAGTCGACTAATTTCGCCGGTGGCGTGTGATATAAATTGTAATTAGTAAACGCGATTGAGAAGCCGAATATAATTGGAAAAACCACCACAAACACCAGTAAAATAAAACCCGGTGTGATCATTAGATAGGGAAAACCTTCACGCAGCAGCAAATGATATTGCTTACGCACGCTGGGTAATTCCATGCCCTGGTCACGGCGTTTACCGTTTGCCCATGCATCGCGCAGGCTCCAGTAATAAAAAGCCGCACCGAATGCGCCAATCAGCAGACTGATAATGCCTTTGGCGAGCAGAAATATCGAATTATCACGCGGTACTTCTTCACCCAGCGTATATAAACCCCATAATCCCTGACGCAGGAAATCATAGAACACGCCGGCGAAACAAATAAGAATGATAAAAAACAGTATTCCCTTGGCCCATTGCCGGTTATAAAACTGCCCAAAACCGGGGATCAGCGCCACCGCCAGCGCCACCGGTGCATGGTGGCTGGCGGAAAGTGGCGCCGGGTTTTCCTCATGAAGACGCATAGACACAAAGATGTTCCTTTCACTGGTGAGGGAGTGAAATCACTCCCTCCTGTCAGACATACGGGGTTTCAGCAAGCGTTACCGGTTACTCGTTGCTGGCTTTCGCCGCTTCGATTTGCATCTGAATATTTTTCACCGCATCGTTGAGCGCGGCATCAACCGGTTGTTTGCCGGTCACACCCAGCTGAATACCGTTATTCGCCGGGCCCCACACTTCCTGCATTTCCGGTACACCCGGCATGGCCGTCGCGCGGGTAGACTGCTCTGCCACCGCGTTGGCTTTTTCATCGTTTTTAATCATCGGATCGTTAACCAGCGCCGTCAGAGCAGGGATTTCCTTGGTCACTTCGTAGCGCACTTTGGCGTACTTCGGCTGGTTGATGAAGGTGATGAATTTCTCCGCCAGCGGTTTTTGCTTGCTGTAAGTTGAAACCGCATAACCTTTCACGCCGAGGAATGAACTCATCGGTTTGCCGTTTGGCAGCAGCGGTAACGCTTTAACGCCATAGTGAATACCCGCCGCTTCATATGGCTGGAAGGCCCACGGGCCGGTGATCACCGCAGCCGCTTTCTTCTCAGTAAACAGCGAGTCGATAGCGTTCAGCCCGTTATCACCGACAATCCCTGCCGGGAATAACCCGTCGGCATAGAATTTCTTCAGATAAGTAATGGCTTCAATGCTGCCCGGTTTGTTCAGGCCGATATCTTCAACGTTGATTTCACCCTTCGCATCTTTACCGAAAATGTAGCCCCCCATGGAAGCCATCGCGCCATAGGCGTAATACACTTCGTCAAACTTGGCTAACAGGCCGTATTTGCCTTTCGCCCTTTCGGCTTTGGAGAAGGTGTAATATTCGTCGAGGGTCGCCGGTGCCTGCGGCAGTAAATCTTTGTTGTAAATCAGCACCAGCGTTTCGACTGCTTTCGGCACACCGTAGGTTTGTCCTTTAAGCTGGAAGGCGTTTAACGCCGGTGGTGTGAAGCTGGCAAGAAACGTTTTGTCGAGATTCAGCGGTGCCAGTAACCCCTGTACCACGGCCGTGCCCAGCTGATCATTAGGGATCACGACGACGTCAGGGCCGATGCCTGCCGGACCATCCAGACGTAATTTCTCCGTTTGTTGTGCATAAGGCGTTTCCTGCACAACGACTTTGACATTGTTCTCTTTTTCAAAATCTTTCACCGCGTCGGAAATACCGGAAGATTTCTTAATATCCTCCCAGATAAGCAGTTGCCCCCCGGCTGCCCGGACGGCCTGGCTGCTCAGACTTAACGACATCAGTACCAAGGCAGTAAGGTGTGTAATTTTCATTGTTGCTCCTGGATGTGAAGGTATAACATTTTTGTAGGGTTTATAACGACACTCAATCTAAAATCTTTGTACCAAACCCCATAAAAGCTGATTTAATACTGATTAATGTCGCCTTAAAAACTATGTTATACGTTAAACTTACAAGCTATAAATCACTACAAAAAGATGCGCATTGTGTGATCTTCTCTCCAAAATTCGAACCCGCTTGTGCAAACGCTTACACAAGGTGGTTATAGTCCGAAACATCAGCGGTATGAATTCTTTATGAGGTCTCACATGTCCAGCATCAGACTTAAAAATGTGGTCAAGCGTTTTGATAAAACAGTGACATTACATGGCATCAATATTGATATTGAAGACGGCGAATTCACCGTTTTCGTCGGGCCATCAGGATGCGGTAAGTCCACCCTGCTGCGCATGATTGCCGGGCTGGAAGAGATTACGGAAGGAGACGTTTACATCGGCGAGCAGCGGGTGAATGACGTCGATCCTTCCCGGCGTGGTGTGGCGATGGTGTTTCAGTCTTACGCGCTGTATCCGCACATGACCATTGCAGAAAACATGGGTTACGGGCTGAAAGTCAACGGCGTGCCGAAAGAAGAAATTCGTCATCAGGTGGAGATGGTCGCCAAAACGTTGCAGCTTTCTCATCTGCTGGACAGAAAACCGAAACAGCTTTCCGGCGGACAGCGCCAGCGAACCGCCATCGGACGTGCGATTGTACGTAATCCGCAGGTATTTATGTTCGATGAGCCCCTGTCTAACCTTGATGCAGAGCTGCGTGTGGATATGCGGTTACACATTTCCAAGCTGCACCAGGAACTGAAAACCACCATGGTGTATGTGACACACGATCAGACTGAAGCCATGACACTGGCCGATAAAATCGTGGTGATGAATTACGGCAAAGTCGAGCAGATGGGCGCACCGATGGATCTTTACTACAATCCGGTGAATCAGTTTGTCGCGGGGTTTATCGGATCACCCAAAATGAATTTCCTGCCTGCTGAAGTGATCCGCTGGCAGCCGGAACAGCTCGAAGTACGCCTGACGCCGGAGAAGACCCTGACACTGGCACTGAGCACCTCTGAACTGTCGGCGGGTGATAAAGTCACGCTTGGGATCCGCCCTGAACATTTGCTGTCGCAGGAAACCGAAAACGTGCTGGAATTTAACTGCGAAGTGGTAGAGCGGCTGGGCAACAGCACGTATCTGTTTGGTCAGTGTTATGGCATTGATGGCTTTAAAATGCTGCTGCCGGGCGACATGGCTTTCAACCCTTATCAGAGCCTGACCACCTGGTTTGATGCCAAACGTTGTATGGTGTTCAGCGAAGACGGCCTGCGCATCAGCGCGCCCAGCCTTTCTCATCTGCATTAATTAATCTTTTCAGGCCGCGTTGCCGGGAGACTTCACCTCCCGGCTGTTTCAGTGTTATATCTCTTTATCATGATTTTCATATGAGAGATTTCCATGCCACTTCACTGCCGGATTCTTGATGATTACCAGAATGTTTCCCTGTCGCTGGCTGACTGGCAGTCACTTGCACCACAGGTGGAATGCCGTGCGCTGACAGAACATATTGCCGACGAAAATGCCCTCGCTGAAACGCTGAAAGATGCCGACATTGTGGTGATTATGCGTGAACGTACGCCATTCACCGCTGCACTGTTTGCCCGCCTGCCCAATCTGAAACTGCTGATCACTTCCGGCATGCGTAATGCGTCGGTTGATCTTGTCGCTGCGAAAAAACATGGCGTGACGGTCTGTGGCACCGGCAGCGGACAGGCCGCGCCGGTTGAGCTGACGTGGGCCCTGATCCTCGGGCTGGCACGGCATCTGGTCACGGAAAATAATGCGCTACGCCACAACGGCCCGTGGCAAAGCACGCTGGGCGTCGGCCTGAGCGGTAAACAGCTTGGTCTGCTGGGGCTGGGGAAAATTGGCCAGAAGGTGGCCCATATCGCGCAGGCCTTTGGCATGGAGGTGTACGCGTGGAGTCATAATCTGACTGCAGAACACGCCGCAGCACATGGCGTAAAATTCTGCACATCAAAAGAAGCGTTACTGCAAACCAGCGACGTGGTTTCCATTCATCTGGTGCTCGGCGAGCGCACACGCGGCTTACTGGGTGCGAAAGAACTGGCACAGATGAAACCCTCTGCCCTGCTGATCAATACGTCGCGCGCCGCCATTGTCGATCAACCCGCCCTGCTCAGTGCGCTGCAAAACAGTCAGTTAGCCGGTGCCGGACTTGATGTCTTTGATGCCGAGCCATTGCCGGCCGATCATCCTTTCAGAACGCAACCGAACGTGCTGGCGACACCCCATCTGGGTTATGTCGCCGACAGTAATTATCAGGTGTACTTCACCGAAGCGGTCGAGAATATCCGGTCATTTCTGGCGGGTAAGCCGCTGCGTGTGCTGGATTAGTGCAAACGTAAAAAAACCGGGTATCCACCCGGTTTTTGCTTTCAGCGGCGACGAAATTACTTGGTTTCGTTGGCTTTGATTTCGCCCATTGCTTTCAGTTTCTTGGACATTTCACGACGTTCTTTCGACAGGTCTGCATTGCGGATGATGTAGTCATCAACACGATCTTCATAGTCGCCGCGCATGCTGGCAATGATCGCCTGAATTTCGTCGATGCTCATGCCTGGTTTGATGTAATCACTCAGGTTATCGAGCAGCAGAACGCGTTTCTGGTTGTCACGGATTTTCTTCTCGTTGTCAGCAATTTCACGTTGTAATTTGTTTTTACGACGGAAAATGCGCACAAACTCCAGAACGTCCTGGAAACTCGGCTTGTTGATATTGTCCATTTTAACACCTTCGATTAAGTTACACAGATTCAGTGACTGACTTGTCGCAACCGCTTGGTCTGCCTTACCGGCAGTTAGCAGGAAGACTAGCAAAGATCGGGCGGTGCGCTCAGATAATCGTCCAATAAGACCATCTTACCCGTTTTAGACCGCAGACAAAAATCCCTTCATGCTTTTGGCGTTTTAACGCTGCTTATTTGAGCGTCTTCTTTTTGCATCGTCATGGTGATCAGGTCTCCCATCGCCCGCAGTTGTTCCGCGACCTGCGAACTCAGCCACACATAGCCGTACACCTGCGCTTCCAGATGGTGTGCGGCATTCATTTCCGCCATCAGCGCTTTCAGTTCTTCTGCAGATTCATTCAGCTGATGATTGATCGTCAGTTCATCACCTTTGGTACCGTTCATCAGCATCAGACTGAGTTTTTCCAGCGTATCGAGCATCAGCCGTTGCGCGCTGCGCAGCGTGCGGGCATTAAGCATCAGGAAATGGCTTTCGCGCGAACTCCAGTAGGCATCGGCCAGCAGTTCAAGAGTACACAACAGATTACGGCTCAGAGTCTGGATAGCGTCAAACACTTCACGCGGAATATGCGATTCCTTACTGGCGGGAGCAAACAGAGAACGCATTTTGACCATCTGCCCCATCGTGGTTTTCATTTTACCGTGCAACTGCGGGCGTTCAAGCATGTTCGGCGACAGCCAGGCGCTGTAAAGTTTATTCAGCGACATCAGGTAATCGGCCATCTGCATGCGCCAGTGAATAAACGCGCGCTGGGGGTAAATACTGGCGAAAAGCAGTGCCAGCAGGGAGCCGAAAATCACATCACCGGAACGCCACAGTGCAGTATTCATATCGCCAGGTCCCGCGCCACACACGACCGCCAGCGTAATCCCAATCAGCAGCGCCATATACGGACGCTTGCCGAGAGTCAGATAACCGCTGACGAACATCACAATCCCGCACCACATCAACATCAGCGGAAAGGAATAGAGTTCAAGCCATAAGGCTATCAACCCTGAGAGTGAACCGAATACGGTGCCGGTGATGCGCTCCAGCACCCGCTGAACCACATTCCCCCAAAAGGAAATCGGCCCCATCACCACCACCATTGTGATCAGCGGCCAGGTGCCTTCAGGGATTTTTGTCAGCCGGACAATCAGGAATGTCAGAATAAACGCCACCGCAATACGCAGGGCGTGAGTGACTCTGTAATTACGGTAAATGATGTTATCCAGCTGAGAAATTTTCTTGTCGAGACGCACGTTGAGCCTGCCGTAAGGCATAAATACAAAGAAGGCGCTAGTTTAGCCGAGTTACCAGAGGGGATCACCCTGGTTTTTATCAGGGATTGGGTACGGTGAGACGGAAAAGCGGACCTCCGGGATTTATTTAACAACCGGCCCTGGATTGTACCAGTATTTTGGAATGGGGTTAAAGGAAGCTTCGGAAGGAAAATACTCTCTTCTCAGTGACAATATCCTTCGGTGCATTTACTGCTTATCAGACGGGGTTTGTGCTTATCTTCTAAGTCTGGTCGCAAAATTAAGAAAATTTATTAACAATAACAAGTCAATATTTTTGAGTAACAGAGTAAATTCCATAGATCGTTATATCTCGTTGAAAATATATGTATTGCAGCACTATCAATTTGTTGACGTAATTTTCACCAAATACTGTAATTGAGCGACACGGATAAGAGTACAGATACAGCAATGCCGGAAGCCTCGGTTTGCCTGTGAAGTATGAGGACATTGAGAGGTCTCTTGGCGACAGGTTGCTGTAGTGTTGAGTAAAATCCAGTCTGACACACCTAGGTAGCCATAACATAATCACATTAATTATGTTAACGCTTGTTAAGTTAACATTTTTAACTACCATTACCTATCAACTTACGGTACGTGTTTTAAGCAGGTTAGAGTGTCCACAAATAAATTACTCGCTAAATATATGGTTGTTGGGCTTTTCAATACAGGGTTAACAGGTATCGTTATATTTTCCCTGATGTATGCCAATGTGAACATTTATTTGGCCAATGCTATTGGCTACGTAGTTGGTATAATATTCAGTTTTATCCTAAATACGCTCTTTACATTTAATTCGACCCCAAGCTTCAGCAGATTGATAAAATTTCTGGTGACTTGCGGAATTGCTTATCTTGTTAACCTTGTTCCAATTAAATGCATATTATTCTTCTTCCCGGATTACACTTTTTTCTCGCAAATCATAGGGATGATTTTTTATACCATAACAGGCTTCCTACTTAATAGATTTTGGGTGATGAAATGAACGATTTTGATATACCGCAGGAATGCGATAATACCCCTCCTAGAATGGAAATTGTGGTTCCATGCTATAATGAAAAAGAAGCATTCCCACACTGCCTAAAAGTATTAGGCGAGGTATTATGCAATTTAATTTCAACGCAAAAAATCGGCGCAGGCAGCAAGATAATTTTTGTTGATGACGGTAGCAAAGACGATACGTGGGATCAGATTAAAGAAGCGTGTCAGAAAAACACTTTTGTCTCTGGGATTAAACTTTCTAAAAACAGAGGCCATCAGAATGCACTGATAGCAGGCTTAGCGAATACAACTGCAGATGTTGTGGTAAGTATAGACGCCGATCTTCAGGATGATGTTCGGTGCATAGAAACGATGGTTGAAAAATATCAAGAAGGTAATGATATTGTCTATGGTGTGAGGGATGATCGCTCCACCGACAGTACATTCAAGAGAATAAGTGCCAATCTGTTCTACTCACTGATGGAAAAGATGGGAGTAAATCAGGTTTCTAATCACGCTGATTACAGACTGATGAGTCGAAAGGCTGTCGATTGTTTGCTTACGTTTAAAGAACAGAATATGTATATTCGCGGAATTGTTCCATTATTAGGATTTAATTCAGCAAGGGTTTATTATTCGAGAGATGACCGGGTAGCCGGAGAATCGAAATATCCATTAAAGAAGATGCTTTCATTAGCTGTAGAAGGCATTACATCGCTGACTATAACCCCACTCAGGATGATATCTGCACTGGGCTTTATTACTTGTCTTATTTCAATAATAACAGCCATTTATACAATTTTTGAAAAAATCACAGGTAGCACTGTTGAGGGCTGGACCTCAGTAATGATTTCAATCATTTTCCTGGGAGGTGTGCAACTGCTCTGCCTGGGTGTGATTGGTGAGTATGTTGGAAAGATTTACATCGAAACTAAAGGGAGACCTCGTTTTTTTGTTGAGGAAAAGCGTGGTGATAACAATGAGTTTAAGTAACAAATTCAGGAGTACTATATTTTTTACAGTAGTACTTTTATTTGTAACTTACCTTACAATGCATTATGTAGGGATGGAAAATAATATATATTATTGGGATTCCAATGGGTACTGGAGATTGTGGCAACAATTCAGTTTGGGTTTTTCTATTGATCCTGTTGGGACACTGTCGAGACTTGCTTCGTCGATAAAAAATGATGATTATAATCTCCTCCCCGTTGCTTTCACCTCCCTGTTTTACGCTTTTGGTGGAGAGGGTAGGCTCACCTATATATTATCGCTGTCCATTGTTTATTTGCTCCCCGTATCACTTCTGTTTTCAGTCCTATTAAAACAATTTTCTGAGAAGCAGTCTGTCTGCTGGACAATTATTTCTCTGGTCCTGCCTGCAACTTTTGTCGCTTTTTGGGCTCCTACGCTCAGAGGTTATCCTGATATTTGCGGTCTCATCTTTGTTATATCAGCGATTATCTATACATGTAAAACAGATCTGTCTGGTAAACTGAATATCAAAAGAGCGATCATCCTTGGTGCTATTTTATGGTCGCCATTTTTACTCAGAAGATGGTATGCCTATACTGTCATTTCAATGTATCTCTCTTTACCTGTGCTGAATTATTTTATTTATAAAGTAGAAGGACATAGTTTTAAAAAAATCTTTAGGATTTGCACCTTCTTTTTTATATCTGGAATTGTATCAATATTATTATCGATAGCATTGCAATGGAACTTGCTTGTCAGAGTGGCAACAACTGATTACTCGTTTATCTATTCTGCTTATCAGTCCAGTGTCGCATCATCTCTTTATAACGTTTTGCATGATATTGGGTTGTACATATTTCCATTTTTTATAATATCAGTAGTCATATCAATTTTTACTAAGAAAACGAAAGAGAAATATTTAGTCATTTTTTCTTTATTTAATTTAGTTTTTAGTTTTTTCATCTTTACAAAAACTCAATCACCGGGTTTGCATCACTGCCTTCCTTTTGCATTATGGGTACTTATCGCTTCAGCCATTTCAATAAAATGGTTCCTTTTCAAACTGAACTCTACCGTCTCTAAAGCCATTCTTGTCTCATTAACAATAATCATCTGTCTTATCATTAATAAGCAGTCCTTATTTAATACAAACATCAATGACTTCTCAAAATATTTGCCTACTAAATATACACCAATGCGTGTTGATAACTATGGCAACTATGTCAGGTTATCTTCTGATATTCAGAGCATGCTACATAGTACTGAAAAACTGACTGTTTTATCATCCAGTGATGTTCTTAACGATAATATGCTCGACACACTTTCAAATCTGAAATTGAGTAAGTATTTGACTGGAATGTCCCAGGTTGATCTCAGAGACGGGCTGAGCATTCCGGCACTGATGTCCAGGTTCATCATCGTTGTTGATCCCGTACAAACACATTTAACGCCATCAGGCCAGCAAGTTATTACAATTCCTGCAAAAGAGTTGCTAAATAATGAGGGGATAGGAAAAGCTTTTAAAAGGATTGGAAATGGCTATCCACTCGAAAAGGGGGCTACCGCCTATGTTTATGAAAGAACGAGGCCGTTTACCTATGATGAAATGATGGATTTCATCTCAAAATATTATGTCAGCTACCCGCAATGGAAAGGGATTTACGACACCAGTCTGTTCATTCCTTATTCAACGGGATCGATTTCTTTAGGTGATGTGTGGGGCAAATTAGACATTGAAGATGATGGAACTCTCTATGGACATCCGGGTGAAAGCCGTCCGACCACAATAACCTGGACGTTAAATGGCATTAATGAACTCCTCATTTCATCAGTCCGGAATACGTGTTCAACAGCTGATGGTGTGGATGTCACCATTTCCGACATGTCTGGAAGACATATATCAAGCCATATCGAGAACAACGGTTCTTCATCTCTTGATGTAAGGAAATTTAATAACATGCTTACGACCCTAACGATAGATAAACATGGTAACCCTTCATGTGACTCTATTATGATCGTTAAAAAATAAACATACTGAGCCTTTGCTAAAACAGCAAAGGCTTTTTTCAACGAAAATCACGCTGATGTTAAAATCTTCCGCACTCCCCTCCCCCCTATATTTATGAGCAATCATAATCCTGCCGCCTGTAAATATAATTCTGAACGGGATAATGTGCTCGTCTTAATATATATGCTGTTACTATCCAGAATAATTTCACCATTTATGGCCGGATCCTTACTAAGCAAATATTTTGAGACAGGTTTTCTCTGTGGAAAAAACGTATCACAAGCTTATTAACATGTTAAAAATTCGTTTACTTACCATTCAATACCTTAAAATTCACAGAGTTCATTTGTCACCGGGAGCCATGATAATGTTATGTAAACAGACAAACCATTTTTCTCCGAGCATTGTTGGCAAACCGGACTCAGCAGACTCTATCTGATAGAATACTGAGTGGCGATACGCCTGGTTGACACACTGGTTTGGACAGTAAAATACATACGAATTTAGGCACAATAAAATTATGTCAGATAAGCCGCAAAAAACGTTCTACTTCCACGATTATGAAACCTTTGGTAAAAACCCGGCGCTGGATCGTCCGGCGCAGTTTGCCGGGGTAAGAACTGACGAAGATTTCAATATCATCGAAGAACCGTTGGTGATTTATTGCCGCCCTTCTGATGATTATCTGCCTGAACCTGAAGCAGTGATGATTACCGGCATCACGCCACAAATTGCCCTGGAGCGCGGTGTGATTGAAGCCGAGTTTACCGCGCAAATTCACCAGGCATTCAGCGTGCCGGGCACCTGCATTGTTGGTTATAACAATATCCGTTTTGACGATGAAGTCAGCCGGAATATCCTTTATCGTAACTTTTACGACCCGTATGCCTACAGCTGGCAAAACGGCAATTCCCGCTGGGATTTACTGGATGTAATGCGCGCCTGTTATGCGCTGCGTCCGGAAGGCATCAACTGGCCGGAAAATGATGATGGCTTCCCGAGTTTCCGTCTTGAACATCTGACCAAAGCCAATGGTATCGAACATGAAAATGCGCACGATGCCATGGCCGACGTTTACGCGACTATCGCCATGGCGAAACTGGTGAAGCAGGCGCAGCCGCGTCTGTTCAGTTTTCTGCTTGAACACCGCAGCAAACATAAACTTAATACCCTGATTGATATTCCTGCCATGGCGCCGCTGGTGCATGTTTCCGGTATGTTCGGCGCTGCACGGGGTAATACCGCATGGGTAGCACCACTGGCGTGGCATCCTGAGAATAAGAATGCGGTGATCATGTGTGACCTCGCCGGTGATATGTCGACGTTGTTAGATCTCAGTCCTGATGAAATGCGTGAACGCCTGTACAGCCGCCGCGATGCTTTGCAGGCCGGACAATCTCCGCTGCCGATCAAACTGGTGCATATCAATAAATGTCCGGTGCTGGCTCCGGCCAAGACATTGTTACCGGAAAATGCCGAACGCCTGGGGATCGACCGTCAGCGCTGCCTGGAAAATCTGCAATTGCTACGTCAAAATCCGCAGGTGCGCGAGAAAGTGGTCGCGATGTTTGCTGAAGCTGAACCCTTTACCCCGTCCGATGACGTGGACGCCCGCCTTTATGACGGTTTCTTCAGCGATGCCGATCGCGCGGCCATGCGCATCATTCTGGAAACCCGTCCGGAGAACCTTCCCGCACTGGATCTGACTTTTAACGATGCGCGCATTGAGCCCCTGTTGTTCCGTTTCCGTGCACGCAACTACCCCGCCACGCTTACCGATGCCGAGCAAAAGCGCTGGACGTTGCATCGCCAGGAGAAACTGACGGACGAACGTGTGCAGGCGTACATTTTAGAGCTTGAATCGCTCTATAACTTGCATGAGGGGGATGCTGAGAAGATAGCGCTTCTCAAGGCGCTGTTTGAATATGGGAAGAAACTGGTGGGTTAATTTTTGGGGATTCCCCAACGACTCCTTCTGGAATAGTGAAAATTTCGGTTTCTCAAAATCAGTTGTCATGCGGCTTTTTGTGCCGAAACCGACGAGAGAGGAAAGTGCTTTTCCTCTCTCGACTCTCCTCGCTTTTTTTACTGCGCGCTTCGCTGGTTACAATGTTTCAGGTGCTATTGCGACAGGCTGGAAATCTTGCCGCTGCGCGGTACCTTCTCTCGGTCTTCGATCCAAAGGTCTCGAAGCCGCTCCGTTCAGCAAGATTTCTGAACCGCCCGCACGATCTTAAATTCAATGGCGGACTGAATTCATCCTCCAGAAATGTGGATTGGCGTGCTCAAAATGGCACCGAATGAACGGTTCGAGACCCAAGGCTCGACACCTGAAATGAGGGAATCGCGAAGCGATGACATTTTACGCCACTCACTATTGCCGGGAAATATGTCCGTCGTGCCTGCGGTAGCGCGTGTTGAAAAAAGCGGGGGGAATGCAAAGGGGGAAAGCACTTCCCCCTTTGTTCGGTTTCGGCGCGAAACGTTAAATAATCACCGTTCGAGAGAAACCGAAATATTCTCGATCAGATTTGAAAAGTCGCAATTGCAACGACCTCTGCAAATTAGAGCCGCCATCTGCAAAGAAAGTTTCCTGCCCTTTTCAAAGGGCAAAAATCACGCTTCCGGTGCTATTTCCCCGCTCATCTGCGGCGGCTGCTTGCGAAACGCTTTGGTGATAAACGCCAGATACCCCAGACCAATCGCTCCCCAGACTAAGCCCAGTGTCATCGAGCTCGATTCCAGATTCAGCCACAACGCACCGACGGTCAGTGCACCAATCACCGGCAGGATCAGGTAATTGACGTGATCTTTGAATGTACGGTTACGTTTTTCACGAATGTAGAATTGTGAAATCACCGACAGGTTCACGAAGGTGAACGCCACCAGCGCGCCGAAGTTGATCAGCGCCGTCGCCGTAACCAGATCAAAGGTCACCGCAGACATCGCCACAACGCCAACCAGCAAGACGTTGAATGTCGGGGTGCGCCATTTCGGATGCACATAACCAAACAGTTTTTCCGGGAATACACCATCGCGACCCATCACATATAACAGTCGGGAAACCCCGGCGTGGGCAGCCATGCCGGATGCCAGAACGGTTACACAGCTGAAACACAGAATGACGGACTGGAAGAACTTGCCTGCCACATACAGCATGATTTCAGGCTGAGACGCGTCCGGATCTTTAAAGCGCGAGATGTCCGGGAAGTACAGTTGCAGGAAGTAAGACACCACCACGAAGATGATGCCCCCGATCAGCGCGGTCAGGAAAATCGCTTTCGGGATCACTTTGCCCGCGTTCGGGGTTTCTTCAGACAACGAACTGATGCCGTCAAAGCCCAGGAACGAGAAGCACAGGATAGTCGCTCCGGTAATCATTGGCACCACATGCGCATTCTCACTGAAGAATGGCTTAGTCGTTGCCAGTGTGCCCATGCCCTCGCCCATGTAGACGCCACGAACTAACAAGCCCAGGAAGACCACCATGATCGCCACCTGCACGACAACAATGATGCTGTTGAGGTTTGCGACGATTTTGATGCCACGCAGGTTGAACGCGGTCATCATGCCGACCAGGGCTACGACAAAGATCCACGACGGCACGCCCGGGAAGATGGCTTCCAGGTAGATTTTCGCCAGCAGAATGTTGATCATCGGCATGAACAGATAGTCCAGCAATGATGACCAGCCGACCATGAAGCCGACGTGCGGGCTGATAGCTTTTTGCGCGTAAGTGTAAGCAGAACCGGCAGACGGGAATCGCTGCACCAGCTTGCCGTAACTGACGGCGGTAAACAGGACGGCAATCAACGCGAAGATATACGCCGTCGCAACGTGGCCATCGGTCAGGCCGGAAACGATACCGAAGGTATCAAAAATGGTCATCGGCTGCAGATAGGCGAGGCCCATCATCACAACCTGAACCAATGTCAGGGTTTTACGCAGTTGTACACGCTGGGTGGCCGGAGCGGCAGTAGCATTAGCAGACATGGTTCAGCCCTCCCTGGATTGCAAATACCGGGCGCTTAAACGCCTCTGAAAGCAACGTAC
The DNA here is from genome assembly GCF_019049695.1 of Rahnella perminowiae. Taxonomy (NCBI): domain Bacteria; kingdom Pseudomonadati; phylum Pseudomonadota; class Gammaproteobacteria; order Enterobacterales; family Yersiniaceae; genus Rahnella; species Rahnella perminowiae. The sequence continues at coordinate 93,506 of NZ_JAFMOT010000182.1, read as the reverse complement.
AGGGAAAACTTCGGGAGTTATTACCAGTAAACGGGGGAGTGATCTTCACCTCGCTGAACGCGGAGATGAAGGCTGTGCGAATGTGGCCGCAGCTGAAAGTAGCACCGGCGGGTACCGGTACAGGTTTGAAGTATTGCCCCATGTTACATTTCCTCATAGTGGCGACCGGTTTTAATTTGGGATCGCACACGAACCTTGTTATCTATCCGGATCTGGGTCCGGCCTCTGTTGAATTAGTTGGGTACTGCATATACAAAAAAAATAACCGGCGCCTTTAAGCGTCGGTTATCTGCAGTGCGGCGTATTTTGCACAAATCACGCATAAATGACAACATTCACAGGCGTTGCGTTACAAATTCTTTTCGCGTTCAAAACATTCACGCACAGATCCCCCCTGTATGGGCGTGGCAACACTTAAGGCTTAACCTTTTACACAGTGCCAGGCACGCCCGGGAATCAGGCATTTTTCAGCATCCAGTCGATTTCCGTTTCCGTTACTCTTCTCTCAAATTGCAGAAGTTCATCAGATTTACAGGTGTGATAGACCTGAGAGAAACGCTCCCCGAGGATCTTTTTCAGCGCCGGTTGTTTATCAAAATCATACAATGCATCACTCTGGCGGATAGGCAGCGGAATACCCTCCTGTTCCAGACCGTTACCGGTAACCGGTTCAGGTAATGGCAAATCGTTATCCAGTCCATACAGCATGCCTGCCAGCACCGTGGCAACCACTAAATACGGGTTAGCATCCGCACCCGCGACGCGGTATTCCACACGGTGGTCTGCTGTTCCGCTGCAAGGCACCCGAAGTGCAACGGTACGGTTATTGTGTCCCCATGAAGCCTGGGTCGGCACATACATGCCCGGCTGGAAGCGGCGGAAAGCATTCACGTTCGGCGCCAGTAATGCCATGGATGCAGGCATCAGCGCAATCATTCCGGCAAGGGAGCGTTTCATCAGTTCAGAATCGTCGCCACCGTCACCGGCAAACAGGTTTTTACCGTTGTCATCGAGCACGCTGAGATGGATATGCATCCCGCTGCCCGCGTATTCATCGTAGGGTTTCGCCATAAAAGTGGCGTCCATATCATGATTCTCTGCCACCAGACGCACCAAACGTTTGAGCATCAGGGCGTGATCACAGGCGCGCAGAATATTTTCGCTGTGGTGCAAATTGATTTCGAATTGTCCCGGTGAGGACTCTGCTACCGCCCCGTCCGCCGGTAAACCCTGAATGTGGGCCAGGCGATCAATGTCACTGAGCACATCGGCAAAGTGATCAAGATTATCTACGGAGTAAACCTGAGTATGCATACTGCGTTCCTGCGTCCCCGGCGTACAAGGTGGCTGAATATAGCCTTCGGCATCGCGCTGCCTGTCGAGCAGATAGAACTCCAGCTCTACCGCTACCACCGGAAACAGACCCCGCTGGCGCAATGTTTGCCAGATATGATTAAGCACATTGCGTGGTTCAACGTTAAAGGGAGTGCCATCTTCGTCAAGCATGGTCAGAAGCAGCTGACCGGTATGTTCAGGATCGGAGGCGGAGGGCGTTAAGGTACCGGGAACCGGCACACAGACATGGTCGGGTTCGCCCAGTTCCTGGCCTAATCCGGCTTCTTCCACGACATTACCGAGAATGTCCATGGCGAAGACCGATGCCGGGAAGTAACAACCTTTTTCGAGTTTTCGAAGTGCTGAGACGGGAATGCGTTTGCCGCGGAAGGAGCCATTGAGATCGGTGAGCAGGACGTCGACGTGAAGAGTTTGCGGATGACGCTCCAGGTATTCAGACACTTCATCCTGGAACGCGCTACTTCGCTCTTCAACGTGCTTAGCGAGGGGTTCAGTCCCGCTAATCTCTTTCTTGATTTCTTTCATCAGTTCAGTCGCTTGCATAGGTTTTCCGCCATTTGCTGGTTTCCGGCATATCAGGCCCCACCATGGTGCCAGCCGGCTATCTTTACCGGGTCATCACTGTGTTCAACGCTGTGCTCTCATGGAGTCGGGATCCTCTCAGTTATGCTCAAAAAAACGCTTTTTTTGCTCAAAATAACAGCCATATTATTAACCCTAGCCTCAACATTAATTTTTTGCAACATCTACATTCCCGTAACATATCCGTTTGAAAAGCGAGCATAGCGCTGCTAAATTGGTCAATGAAAGGTCAATATTCTGAACAGAGACGTGCGGGGAGGCGCGTGCTGTCAGTCAATTCATCTACTCAACGAGGCGGTATTATGGGCAATATATTTTCCACGGCATCTGCGGGAAAAGAGACGCGCTACAGACCGGTCATTGGGGTAGTCATGTGCGAAAACACGGTTGATGAAAACCCTGCCCTCACTGTCCATGAAAAGTATCTGGACGCTATTTTCAACGCCGATGCCCTTCCGGTTTGTTTGCCGCATGAACTGGCGGCTCGCGAAGGCGCGATAGATCAGATTCTGCGCGGTCTGGACGGCATCTTCCTCACCGGCAGCCCCAGCAATATTGAACCTCATCAGTACGGTGAAGAAGGTGTCGAGGAGCTGGCCGATCCCGGCCGCGACCGCCTGAGTTTACAACTCATACGCGCAACGCTGGATAAGAAGATCCCGCTCTTTGCCGCCTGCCGCGGTTTGCAGGAGCTGGTGGTGGCCACCGGCGGCAGTCTGCACCGCAAAGTACAGGAGGTGCCGGGCTATATGGATCACCGCGAAGATACCAGCCTGCCACATGACAATCAGTATGATCTCGTGCATCCGGTGCATATCGAACCGGGGGGCTTACTTTCAGAATTACTACCCGATTATCAGCAATTTCAGGTGAATTCTCTCCATGGTCAGGGGGCTAACCGTCTGGGTGAAGCACTGACCGTGGAAGCGCGCGCACCGGACAATCTGGTGGAAGCCGTGAGTGTCCGCAATCATCCGTTTGCCCTTGGTGTGCAATGGCATCCGGAATGGCACAGTCTGACTGACCCGGTGTCGCGTCAGCTGTTTAACGCTTTTATCGCTGCCTGTCGCAAGGGCCATCAGGCCCGGAGCGTACGAGAGGAATAAACGGATGAGCGAAGTCAGTCTGGCGCCTGGTCGCCGGCTTTCTGAAATTCGCCAGCAACTCGGGATGTCACAACGCAAAGCCGCCGAGTTGTCTGGCCTGACACACAGCGCCATCAGCACCATCGAACAGGATAAAGTCAGCCCCGCCGTGAGTACGTTGCAGAAGTTATTGCGGGTTTACGGGCTGTCACTTTCGGAGTTTTTCGCCGAAGAGCATAAAAGTAACGCGCCGCAAATCGTGATTAATGCGGCGGATTTAATCGAAATCGGCAGTCGTGGCGTCTCCATGCGAATGGTGCACAACGGCACGCTAAACCACAGTGTCGCCATGCTGCTGGAGACCTATCAGCCCGGCAGCACCACGGGCGACAAAATCAAACATCAGGGCGAGGAAGTCGGCACCCTGTTAGAAGGAGAAATCATCTTAACCGTCAATGGTCAACGTTACCCGCTGCGTGCGGGACAAAGTTATGCCATTAACACGGCTGACCCTCACAGTTTCAGTAATATTTCGTCGCGGATTTGCAGGATTGTCAGCGCACATACGCCTAATACCTTCTAGTTGTCACCGGCTCAGTACGTGGCAACGGGAACCTCAGGAAGGATGTCATCATGAGTGCCCAAACAGGAAGTCCCCGCGTGGCCGGGGTGCCACATACCGACAGCTACTACGCCAGTTCCGTCAACAAACACGCGCCGTGGCCGGAACTGACAGACAATATTGAGTGCGATGTTTGTATTGTCGGTGCAGGCTATACCGGCATTTCGTCTGCTTTATATTTGTGTGAGGCCGGTTACGACGTGGTGGTGCTTGAAGCCGCGCGGGTGGGCTGGGGGGCCAGCGGGCGCAATGGCGGCCAGGTAGTCAACTCTTATAGCCGCGATATTGATGTGATCGAAGACCGCTACGGACGTCAGACCGCGGATATGCTCGGCAGTATGATGTTTGAAGGTGCGAACATTATTCGCCAGCGTATCGACCAGTATGCCATCGACTGCGATTATCGCCCCGGCTGTATTTTTGCCGCGCTGAGTACCCGTCAGTTGTCGAAGCTGCGCGAACAGCAAAAGTTATGGAACCGTTACGGCCACACTCAACTGACACTGCTGGATGAAACCGCCGTGCGTCGCGAAATCGCCACCGATCGCTACGTGGGCGGGCTGCTGGATAAAAATGGCGGTCATCTTCATCCGCTGAATCTGGTGTTGGGTGAAGCCGAAGCGGTGCGCCGTCATGGCGGACGTATATATGAGGGCTCCGCTGTCACGCGCATTGATCACGGGGAACCGGCATTAGTGCACACAGCCCGAGGTCAGGTGAAAGCCAAATATGTGATTCTGGCGGGTAATGCCTATCTGAGTCAGCAACTGGCGCCCCGCCTCACACGTCTGAGCATGCCGTGTGGCTCGCAGATCATCGCAACCGAACCCTTGTCCGATGACATGGCGCTGTCATTGTTGCCCAACAATTATTGCGTAGAAGACTGTAATTATCTGCTCGATTATTTCCGCCTTACCGCTGATAAGCGAATGCTGTATGGTGGCGGCGTGACATACGGCGGCAAAAATCCGCCCAATATCGATTCAGTGATCCTGCCCAAACTCAACCGTACTTTCCCGCAGCTTAAGGGCGTGAAGATCGATTATCGCTGGGGCGGCAATTTCCTGCTGACGTTATCACGCCTGCCGCAGTTTGGCCGGCTGGAAAATAACATTTATTACATGCAGGGTGACAGCGGGCATGGCGTTACGCTAACGCATCTGGCCGGAAAGCTCATCACCGAAATGTTGCGTGGCGATGCTGAACGCTTCGATGCGTTTGCGCGTTTGCCGCACATGCCTTTCTTCGGTGGCCGCAATTTTCAGGTCCCGTTTACCATGCTGGGCGCAGCCTATTATTCTCTGCGCGATCGCTTAGGCGTCTGACCCTTTTATCCTGTTGAAATCCTAAAAAAACCCCGCTGTTTCGCAGCGGGGAGCTCTGTTCCTCAGGCTTTGCCCGCGACCGGGAATTCACTGTCAGTCTCAACTTCGGGCAACTCATTCAGATCTGGCTCGATCCCTTGCGAAATATAATCTTTTGCTGCAACTGACTGTTCATTGCCTTGCGCATCGCGGATAAGAACATGTTTTATCGCGCCATCTTTCATCACCTCGCGGTGTACACCGGTAAATTCACTCATTGTGGTTTCCTTTTGTATGCACTGCATATAAACCTCACTCCTCTTTAAGCATAGTTTTTTATTTTTAAGTGCAACTAATAAAAATCCTAAATGACCTCAGCAACGCGATCATTTTCCTGATAAATTAAAGGCATTGTCACTGATGACGATACCGCGCACCCCGCTCCATTCATGCCTTACAAGGAGAACGCTCTTGGACGCCAGCACGATTAATACTCTTTTCTTTATTGGCGCCCTGTTAGTCGCAGCGAGCATTTTGCTCAGTTCGTTCTCTTCTAAGCTTGGCATCCCTATTTTGGTCATTTTCCTGGCGATCGGCATGCTGGCGGGCGTCGACGGAATTGGCGGTATTGCCTTCGATAATTACCCCGCCGCCTATCTGATCAGTAACCTGGCGCTGGCGGTAATTTTGCTGGACGGCGGGATGCGTACGCGGGCCTCTTCCTTTCGTGTTGCCCTGTGGCCTGCCCTGTCTCTGGCGACAATCGGTGTCCTGATTACCGCCGGGTTGACCGGGCTGGCCGCCGCATGGTTGTTCAATATCAACCTGATGCAGGGTTTACTGATTGGCGCAATTATCGGTTCAACCGATGCGGCAGCCGTCTTCTCGCTGATTGGGGGTAAAGGTCTGAACGAACGTGTCAGCGCCACGCTGGAAATTGAATCCGGCAGCAACGACCCGATGGCGGTATTTCTGACCATCACCCTGATAGACATGATATCTAAAGGTGAACAGGGCCTTAGCCTGATGTTTGTTGTTGATGTGGTGCGCCAGTTTGGCCTCGGCATCGTGTTTGGTGTAGGCGGCGGCTGGCTGCTGCACAAGCTGATTAATAAGATTACGCTGGCGACCGGGCTGTATCCGCTGCTGGCATTCAGCGGGGGTTTGCTGGTGTACGCGGCAACCATGTCACTGGAAGGCAGCGGCATTCTGGCGGTGTATCTGTGCGGCCTGATGCTCGGCAATATGCCCATCCGCAACCGTCACGGTATTTTACAAACCTTTGACGGGCTGGCCTGGCTCAGCCAGATTGGTATGTTCCTGGTGCTGGGTTTGTTGCTGACGCCAAGCGATCTGTTGCCCATTGCTGTCGCAGCGCTGGCACTGTCATTGTGGATGATTCTGCTGGCACGCCCGCTGTCGGTGTTTGTCAGTCTGATCCCGTTCAAAAACTTTACCTTGCGTGAGCGCTTCTTTATTTCCTGGGTCGGGCTGCGTGGCGCAGTGCCGATCATTCTGGCAGTGTTCCCGATGATGGCCGGACTGCCTAACGCCACACTGTATTTTAATGTCGCCTTCTTTATCGTGCTGGTTTCCTTGCTGCTTCAGGGCACATCCTTAGGCTTTGCGGCCAAAAAAGCCAAAGTGCTGGTGCCGCCGCAACCAACGCCGATTTCACGCGTCGGGCTGGATATCGATGTTTATAACGACTGGGAACAATTTGTCTATCAGCTCGGTTCCGACAAATGGTGCGTCGGTGCCGCACTGCGTGATCTGCAAATGCCCCAGGCGACACGCATTGCGGCGCTGTTCCGTGGCAAAGAAATGCTGCATCCGACCGGCAGTACGCGTCTGAAGGAAGGCGATATTCTTTGTGTGATCGGCCAGGAAAAAGACTTACCGGAGCTGGGCAAGTTATTCAGTGACAGCAATAAAGTGGTGCTTGATGACCGTTTCTTTGGTGATTTCATTTTGCAGGCTGATGCGCCGCTGGATGCGATTTCCCAGCTGTATGGTCTGAATCTGGAAGATACGGTCGATCAGTCGCAAACCCTGGGGCATTTCGTGATCAATCTGCTCGGTGGCGAACCGGTTATCGGTGACCATATCGAATGGGACGGGCTGACGTGGACAATTGCGGAAATGGAGGGGAACCGGGTAAGCAAAGTCGGTGTCAGGATTGTAACGCAGAAGGCCTGAAAAGTAGTTTTATCGAAAGTTTCCGCCAGATAATACAAATCCCGGTCTCACACCGGGATTTGTTCAGATTAGCGGTTAATCGATCTCGCCATGCGGGTATACGTATGGCGTACACCGCGGATCGCAATACTGTAAGCCATGATATTCTCGGGCAGTGCGATCCCCATATAACCTGTATCGCCAATGTGATGCAAATCAGCCCCGGCCATTTTGCTCATCAGCGCAATTTGCCGCACCGTACTGACATCAGCGCCTTCCTGGGATGTCCCGATGGTTGTCATCGCCAGCGCCCCGTGCGCATGTGCACAGGCAATCAGCGACGTGACTTTTTCCTGACTCATCCCCGGAACAGTCCCCGGAGCAGGGATCAGAACAACATCTGCACCCTGTGAGGCAAACCAGGCAACATCTTCTTCGCTGATAATGGCAGCACCACTTTCCCGTACCACACCGGCACCGTGCATTTTACCCGTGATCACTACAGCGTGGTCTCCGACAGTCTGACGAATATCATTGATCGCCAGTCCCAGCGCGCGGTTGCTGACACCATTGTTCGGATTGCCGGTCAGTACCAGAATTTTTGCTCCCATCTCAATCAGCTTACGGGCGTTCTCTGCCGTCGCCATCCTGCCTGGTTTCATTTTCCAGATATCGTCATGTGAGGAAGCGAATTCTAAATCGACCGCTTCCAGATTAACACCAATAATGCGACCGGTAAGTTTCTGTAATGCTTGTAAAATATGTTGAGGTGCAATATCTGCAGGTAATCCTTTGATCTCCGGACTCTCAAGGTCAAACATATTGATCAGTAAAATATCTGCACCCTGTGACGCGGCGAGCTCCGCATTGCAGACATTGTTCAGTAAAGGCTGAGTGATGGCGATCGTTTCACTGACTAACACGCGACCTTCGCTGGCACGGATAGCATAGAGAAGCGTCTCGCGGTCCATGTTAACGACATCCGAAGCACAACAATCCAGTAATCGTTTCTTTGTCATGAGAGAGATGTCCTTATTGATTTAATAATTCACGAATTTCACTGGCAATAATTTCCGCCTGCGTACCGATGATGACCTGCAGGCCTGAATCTCCACGTTTTATCACTCCCATCGCCCCCAGTTTTTTTAACGCTGGCTCCTGAATCATATCCCTGTCGACAATTTCAAGGCGCAAGCGGGTTATGCAGGCATCAACCCGTATCAGATTTTTCTTTCCGCCCAAAGCATCGAGATAGGCAGCGGCAAGCCGTGAGGAGTTAATGAAGGGACTGGCAGATTCATTCTCTTCCCCCCTGCCCGGCGTCGCAAGATTGAAACGGTGAATAAAAAACCGGAACAGGAAGTAGTAAATAAGCCCCCACAGGATGCCGACAGGCAGCATCAGCAGCGGATGAGAAGCAAGACCAAATGATAAAACATAATCTATCAGGCCGGCGGAGAAGGTAAACCCAAGCTTAATTCCCAGAAGCTGGCATACCGCCATAGAAACGCCGGTCAGTAAGGCGTGGATACTGTAGAGCAGGGGTGACAGAAACAGGAAAGTGTACTCGACAGGCTCGGTAATACCGGTCAGAAAAGTCGTCAGCGCCAGCGACAAAAACAATCCGGCAACGGCTGCACGTTTATCTTTGGGGGCGGCATGGTACATCGCCAGACAGGCTGCAGGGAGGGCAAACATAAATACGGGGAAAAAGCCGGTCATAAACGCCCCGGCAGACGGGTCGCCAGCAAAGAAACGATGAATATCACCCGTGACCGCCGCACCCTGCTCAGGAGTAAAGGTGCCAAACACAAACCAGACCAGCGAATTAACAATATGGTGCAAGCCAACTACACGGAAAATCACATTCAGGACGCCGTAAACAAATGGCCCCACCGGCCCCGACGCAACCAGCCAGTTTCCCAGAGTGTTTACGCCGTGTTGAACCGGTGCCCACGCCCACGCCAGCACCATACCCAGCAGCAGGCAGCTCAGCCCTGTCGCAATCGGGATAAACCGTTTGCCGCCAAAGAAAGCCAGATATTCGGGTAAACGGATATTCTGATAGCGATTATATAAGACTCCCGCCAGAACCCCGGTAAGAATACCCGACAATACGCCCATGTTGAGTTCCGGGTTAATCGCCTGCATCACCGATGTCAGCACCAGATAACCAATAGTCCCTGCCAGACTGGCAGCACAATGATTATCTTTTGCCAGCCCGCCGCTGATACCAATCGCGAACAATAAGGGCAGATTATCGAAAAGTGTTTGTCCTGCTTTGGTCACATAAACAATGTCAAATACGTCCGGTTGCCCCAAACGTAATAAGAGCCCGGCAACGGGTAGCACAGCGATAGGCAGCATCAACGCTTTGCCCAACCGCTGCATAATGACAAAAAAGTTCCCTTGCATAAATTCACCTGAAGTTGTTGTTCATTCTGGATAGGAAAATCGACCTGTCAGGTACCACTTATGTACCATTAAAATACCATAATGAAACTTTCGCTGTAATTCAGCCCGGTATGCTTAATGTGTGATCGTGTTGTCATTACGCAAATTTCCTATGAAAAGCACAGAGAGACACATTGTTTTTCAGTTGAATAACTGGTTCACTCTTGAATGATCCACCATGAACAATATGGATAAAAAATGACTACCTCACCCTCCAGCCTGTGGCAGCTTGATGGCAACAATAGTATGCCGCTGTATATGCAACTGATTAATTGCATTAAATCGGCGATTGACAGGAACGAGCTTCAACCGGGAGATGCGATCCCATCAGAACGTGATCTGGTCGAGTCGCTTAACATCGCGCGTGGTACGATCCGTAAGGCGTTTCAGCAATTGCTTGAGGAGGGAATACTTGTCCGCAATCAGGGCTCCGGGACTTTTGTCGCCCCGCATGTCCGCCAGTCTCTGCCGCTGCTGGAAAGTTTCAGCGAAATGGCGAATGCCAGCGGGGGAAAAGCACAAAGTGAACTGGTGGGGTATTTGCGACGGGCATCGACCCAGAAGGAACGGGAAATTCTGCGCCTGGCGGATGAGCAAAAAGAAGTCGTCGAACTGACCCGTTTACGAAAAATCAATGGCATCGCTGTTTCTCTTCAAATGGCCATTTTGCCCGCACATTTGTTAGATAAGATTAATGAACTTGATGAGTCCCTTTACCTGTATCTGGAAAAAAAAGGATCGCCGGTGCTGAGAGCGAGCCAGCATTTTAAGGCTGTGATGACAGATAGCAAACTGGCCTATTATCTGGGTATCAAAGAACATCATCCTTTGCTACTGGTGACGCGAACGGGTTACACATACCATGAGCTACCTGTGGAATACACCTGTACATGGTGTCTGAATGATTACTATGACTTTACTATCGAACTGCACCGCCCCCAAGAATAAAAAAGGACTGTTCTTAGCACACAGCTTCAACATCTATTTTTAACAAATCATAGCAATGTCTTTTTCTTATCAGGCATTGCTCCTGCCTGATTTTAATTAAAGAATTATATTCATTTATAAAATAGCCAACCCTAAACCATTTACTACACACATTATTATGGATAATGAGAACTATGATTAACACATCTATAAGACTGTTAAAACAAGACGCGTCTGCTAAATTAATTATTGTCAGTTATTCCCCTACGGGTGGTGGACATACAGCACGTTTATTAAATATCATTACATTGGCATTAGAAAAAAAATCCCTTCCCAGGGACAGTATCGTGATATTTCACGTTCCCTGTTCATGGGAAGGTATGCCGCGCTCACCGATGGTGGCCGGGCTTGCCAGAAGCCTGATCAGCCAAAAAATTCATGTTTGGATCGCCGAGTCTGACAAATCTATTTACGGATATTTAAATAAAGAGACCGGAGGCTCAGATGATGCCAATATTTTGCAGCGCATCACACACTTCCCCTTGCGCAATCAGCCTAATGAAATAAGTGACCGTGGAAAAAAACATAAAATCGTAACCAAGCTGAATGAATGTATTTATTTTCAAAACATCGACTCAGAAAGCGACTTACCCATTATTTCTGCAAAGAATCTGATGTCCGGGGTTTTAGCAGAATTTGGTCACACCATTATCGCTGAACGGACTTATTTGCTGACTGATATGGATCCCTATTTACAAAAAGCCGCCTCCTCTGTTGGTGTCCCCGGGAAACGTTGTCTGGACCAGCAAAACCATGCAATATTACTCAATCTCAATGATGCCCAACTCAATTTTTTACCAAAATATGCGCTGTTGTCTAAAGTCCTGGGTGGATACGGAGAACAAATATCCCATATTGATTTAGGCGGGTGCAACACACTCCATAGTCTGTGTGATATCACTACACGCTTAAATATTTATAGCGGAACACCGAAATATATTGCCCGCATAAAAATTGCTGACTTACTGCTGACGTTCGCCCTTTCAAAAGAACAGATTAATACCCGGTTGAATAACTCTGGTAAACCCTTCGCGGGAGTAATGTGTGGCTCAGGCATGAAATACGGCGGAGATGCACAAAATATCATCTACGTTTATGCCCATAAAAAAACTAATATTATCGCCAGATGTGTGAATGAAAGAATGCAGGCAGGGGATCCCGCTTACCGTGAGCTTATCTTTCTTTTTTGTGGCGCAGGGGCGACGGGAAATCTGAATGCCATGCATCTGGCCTATATTGCCGATGCAGACGGGATAACCACCGCAGGCGCGGGTACTGTGGGTGAATATGCGTATCTGAGAAAAAAGGCAGGCTGTAGTTCCAGGTTATTGATCTTGCCGATAGAGGGGCACAATGAGCAGGAAAAGAATGCGGACGTTATCTCAAAAGATAATGACATCAAAGCCTTTGTGGTGAGAACACTGCAAACCGAACAACTTTCTGATTCTCTACAACGCTTCGTAAACGGTGCCAGCAAACGCCGTGAGGCACCGCAGACAATGAATGAATTCATCAGTGCCATAAGTAATCCGAACACCTATGTTCATCAAGCTTATGACTTACTCTTCAACGATGCTTCAACCATTGACTTCAGTAACATCCGCCAGGTTGAACAACTGATGAACCAGAATCCCTTGTTGCGGGCTACGCGTAAGTATCTGAAGCTGGTTTTCCAGGCGCTGAGTGTGAAGAACGCAAACGATAGCCTTTCAGTTTCATTCCAGCAGGGGGCAACCCATACATTTACCAATGTAAAAGAACTGAACCATACCTTACAAAATCCCTCAAGCCTGGCACAACTTATTGGACTAAAATCTCCCGGACAAGCCTCTGAGATGCCACTGCTCCAGGAGGTCCGGCAATATTTTTCAGTACTGGCCAGCGGCGGTTCACCCTCAACGGGTGCGGAGGCTAAACTAAAAGAAGAATTTGGGGAATTTATGGTGACGGGCTTTTAACGCGACTTTTTCACGACGGGAGTCTGTGCCGCACGGGGCGGCACAGAGGTTGTGTTACTGACCAGCCTGCGGGTCTTTGTCGTAGTCAGAACAAGACTGATAGCCTTTGTTCATCACATGACCGGTGTCGTTAAAGCTGACGAAATAAGTCTGGGCTTTACCATCACGCGGCGCGACCGCATAAGTCTGACATGTCCCTTTCGCATGAATCAGCGTCGCTTCCGTTGACGGTGGCCCTGCAATAGCACGGACCTGAGATTTGGTCATCCCGACTTTCACGTCGCTGACGACCGGCTCTTTCACATAACTCGCTGCACGGTCATAAGTCTGACACCCTGCCAGTACCGAAACTGCTGTAGCAACCACCAGTAACATTTTCTTGTTCATAACTTCTCCTCCTGAGTATTTTTGTCTTGTTAATCATAGAAGACGTAAGGGATTTCGCCAGCGGATATGACTTCTGTTTGTTGATTACACCCTGTTTTAAGTTTTTTCTGATAACGGCAAATGGCTGTTTTGGCGCAGCCGGATGGACATTTTTTCTCAGTACAAAAGAGGATATTCAGGACTTTTTGATCTATACATGAAACAGATAAGCCATTGAATGCGCGACAAGGAGCCATTCCTGATGCATTTGGATCGACGCAGGTTCGTTACTTTGCTGGGTGTTATTGCCCTGATGCCGATAGCCCAAACGGGTTTCGCGACTCCCCGGGAGATTGCCATGGATACTCTGCTGATCGACAAACCCGACGGCGGTGTGCCGAATAACAGGTTACCGGTGCTGATTTATCACCGCGTCATTCCGCCTGATATCCCCGATAATGCCGAATATCTTGAACACCTCTTCCGTGCCAACGGCTGGCCGCCCCAGTGGCGTTATCCTGTGTATACCTTTACGCATTTTCATTCCAATACACCTGAAGTATTGGGTGTTTATGCCGGTACGGCAAAACTGCAACTGGGCGGTGAGCACGGTAATATTATTGAGGTGAATGTCGGTGATGTGTTATTGCTCCCTGCCGGTATCGGCCATAAACAAATTTCCGCCGATGAAAACTTTATGCTGGTCGGCGCGTATCCGCCGGGTATCAAAGCCGATTTATGCCACGACGAACTGCCGCAACTGGCGGCGCGCACCAAAGCGGTGAACGCCGTCCCGCTGCCCGCGACAGATCCGGTAACCGGACACAGCGAAGGCAGCATGCTGGTCTGGCATCAGAAATGACCGCACATCACGCAGCAGTCAGGGCGAAACGTGCCACGGCTTTTTCCAGCCGCTGCGATTGTTCAAGTAACTGCAGGGAAGTTGCTGCTGCATGATCCGCCAGTTTGCCGTTTTGCAGCGTCACCTGGTTAAGCACGGTGATACGCTCCGAGACCTCATGAACATTTTGCCCCTGAGATTGCGTCGCGTCTGAAATCTCATTCACTAATGTGCTGAGGCTATTGAAGATATTAATGATCTCTTCCAGATTCTGGCTCAGCACTGTGACCGATGCAGAACCCCGGCCGATTTGCTGCACGGAATCGTCAATCAGCTGATGGATACCGCGCGTCGAATGGCTGCTCTTCTGCGCCAGCACACCGATTTCTTTCGCCACCACGGCAAATCCGCGCCCGTGCTGCCCGGCATGCGCCGCTTCAATGGCCGCATTCAGCGCCAGAATGTTAGTCTGAAACGCCACACTGTCGATAATCGACACAATATTGCTCATGTCTGAAGACTGGCTGACAATTTCGTTCATCGCTGTATCCACCTGCCCCATCACTTCACCGCCGCGCATCGCCACGCCTCTTGCCTGCTCAGCACGCTGACGGGCCTGCTGCACATGGATGGCGTTTTCTTTCACACGTTCATTGAGATGGGAGATATGTTCAGTGGCAGCTCTGAGCTCTTCGTTCTGAATGGCAGCCTGCGACGACAGCTCTTCGTTACCTTTCGCCATCTGATTGATATTGAGCATGATATGTGACGAGGCATCGCGCACTTCACTGACCAGTTTTTGCAAACCGCGCTGCATATTTCGCAGGCTGACGCCCAGTTCGCACATTTCAGTCACCCGCGCCGGGTCAGCCGGGACATCCCGCGATAAATCCCCGGCTGCCAGAACGCTGATATGACCAATCATCCGTTGCAGCGGACGGATAATCCACGCCGAGACGCCGCGCCAGACCAGCACCGCAATTACTGCCAGAATGACCAGTGCCGCCATAAACAGCGTTTTCGCCTGCGTCAGCGCGTTGAGTAAACGGTCACTCAGTGACACCGCAATGTGCTCATTAACTGCCAGATACGCATAATATTTCTGACTGAAATCATCCTGAAAGGCCTGGACAGGCACTTCAAAGAATACGTCGATATTGCTATTTTTTTGCAGACCATCAGCCTGTTCCCGTAAGCCATCGTAGAACATCTGATAGCTGGCTTTCAGCCCGGTGGCGGCCGTATCGGCGTTTTTCGTCATGCTTTCGAATTGTGCAAACGCTTTTTGTGACGCGGCAAGCGAACCCAGCGACTCTTCCAGCAGGCTGTTCCAGCTGCCGACCGAGCCGGTTTCTTTATCCTGCATGTAATAAATGCCGGCGCGGTTCAGCTTGTCACTGGCCATCAGCAATTCCATTCGGGCTTTATCCATTACGCCTTGCTGCTGACGCAGACTTTCGGTGGCAATAACGTTGTTACGTGCATCCCGCAGGATTTTGGTGAGCACTACGGTGGAGAAGATTTGTAAAGCAGAAAACAGCGTGATAACGCAAATGACCCCGAAAAGAATTCCCCGGGGGCGTTTGATGAAATCGAATCGAAACAACTTGTTGAATCGCATTTTACCAGTAAGTAAACGAGACGTTAAAATCATGATTATTCTGCATTATTTAGAGAAGAAGCAGGATTTTACGCGCGGAAAATGACAATAATATTTCAATGAACTGACCTGGCTTCGCATAGTAACCTACATAATTAAAGCGGCAGGAAGGCGACGGGTCAGGAGATCCCGATGAACGTACATAAGTCTGTGTTTCGGGTCCCAGAACGCCGCCAGCGCACCTGCCGCCTGGCATATGACGGATATTATTTCGGGAAAATCCAGACATATTGCTCGGGTAACTTCAAATGACAATGCTGCGGATCGCGCACATCTGTACCGTAAGCACGGATCACAAAATCATCGCCAGATGTGCGGAACAGATATTCCCAGCGGTCACCCAGATACATGCTGGTCAGAAGGGGGAGCTCCAGCTGATTCTCGCCCGGCCCGTCTGCCAGCACCACGCGTTCAACACGGATCACCGCTGTCCCCTCCTGCCCTGCCTGCACTCCCTCACCCGCCAGCCCCCACAACACCCAGTCGCTGCCTTCGATACGCGCTTTACCCTCACGCACTTCGGTGATTTTGCCGTGCAGGCGATTGTTGCTGCCCATAAATTCGGCGGTAAACAGCGTTTTTGGCGAACCGTACATTTCCTGCGGCGTACCCTGCTGCTCTATTTTACCGTTATTGAGCAAAAGAATGCGGTCTGAAATCGCCATCGCTTCGTTCTGATCATGCGTCACCATCAGTGCCGACAGCCCGAGTTTAATGATCAGTTCGCGCAGGAATACCCGCGCCTCCTCACGCAGTTTGGCATCGAGGTTCGACAACGGCTCATCAAGCAAAATCACCGGCGGGTTGTAGACCAGCGCCCGGCCAATTGCCACGCGTTGTTGTTGACCGCCGGAAAGCTGATGCGGATGACGCTTGCCCAGATGCCCGAGACCCAGCTGATTCAACACATCCTGTACGCGCCGGGTGATTTCATCCGCCGAAACCTTACGTAATTTCAGCGGATAGGCCACGTTCTCAAACACGGTTTTGTGAGGCCACAGTGCGTACGACTGAAACACTAACCCGAGGTTGCGCTCTTCGGCCGGAATTTCGCTGCGCGGTGTGCCGTCGTACACTTTGTTTTTGCCAATGACGATGGTGCCTTTCACCGGCTTTTCCAGCCCGGCGACTGCACGCAGTAATGTCGTTTTGCCACTGCCTGAAGGCCCGAGCAACGATACCACTTCACCGCGTTTGAGCTCCATGGAAACGCCCTTCAGCACCGGATTGTCACCATAAGTTAAGTGCAGGTTGTCGACCGATAATTCAATCATGTAATTTCACTCCGAAACGAAGGGCAATACCCAGACCTAAAACCACCAGCAGGATGTTAATAAAGGAAAGCGCGGCAACGATATCAATAGCCCCCGCCGCCCACAGAGAAACCAGCATTGAGCCGATGGTTTCCGTACCCGGCGAAAGCAGATACACCCCGGTGGAATATTCGCGTTCGAAAATCAGGAACATCAACAGCCAGGAACCAATCAGGCCATAACGTGACAGCGGAATGGTGACATGGCGGGTGATCTGCCCGCGGGTTGCACCGGTACTGCGCGCGGCCTCTTCCAGCTCCGGCCCGACCTGCAACAGTGTTGAGGAAATCAACCGCAGCCCGTACGCCATCCACACCACGGTATAGGCCAGCCAGACGCTGAAAATGGTACTGCGCAACGATCGCAGCCAGACCACCAGGTTATCGCGCAACCATTGCGACCACGGCATGCCGGAAAGCCAGCCGGATTTGAGCGCGTTATCCAGCCACATCGGCAGGAACAGAAACACCCATAAGAATGCCAGACCGGCCAGCAGCCCCGGCACCGCACGCGGCACCAGCACGCTGTAATCGAGGAAACGGGTGATGCCGTCCGGTTTACGGTGCATTGCAATACCGATAAACAAATAACAGGCTACTGCCAGCGCGCCGCCGATGACGCCGATGGCCATCGAGTTGACGATGGCGCGCAGCAGGTTCGGCTGTTCCCAGATCGTACGGAACGTATTGAGCGACAGTTCATCCCAGAGGGAAACCCCGACGCCCCAGTTGGAGATAAACGCCCGCAGTATTACACCTATCAGCGGAACGCCGATGGTTACGGTCAGCCAGAACGCCACCACGGCACCGGCCACCCAGCGCCATTTGCCGAGCGGCAGGGCACGCGCCTGCGAGGCTTTACCTTTCACCGTGACGAACCGGTTCGCGGTACGCATCAGACGGCGCTGTAACATCACCAGCGGAATAGTGATACATATCAGCACCACCGCCACGGCGGCCATCAGATGATAAGACGGCGTACCAAGTTTATTAGTCAGCTGATAAAGATAGGTTGCCAGCACCATGTTGCCTTCCGGATCGCCCAGCACCAGCATCAGGCCAAAAACTTCCAGCCCGAGGAAGAACAGCAAAACGGTGGCGTAAAGGATCGACGGACGAACCATCGGCAGGCTGACAGCGGTCATCACCTGTAGCGGCGAGGCACCTGCGGTTCGCGCCGCTTCCTCAACATCCGACCCGACGCTGCGCAGTGCCGAGGAGATGTACAGATAGGCGTGCGGAACGTGCGTCAGTCCGGCAATCACCACGATGCTCGACATGTCGTAGATATTCCATGGCACAAACCCGAGCACCGACTGGGCCCACAGCGAGAAAAACCCGACCGGTCCGGCGGCCACCACGTAACCGAAGCCTAATACCATCGGTGACACAAAAATCGGCACCAGGATCAGCGGCTCAATCACGCGTCGGCCCGGTAAATCCGTACGCACCATCAGGAACGCCAGAATACCGCCGAGCGGGATTGCGATAACGACCAGCCCGAAAGCCAGAATAAAGCCACTTTTCAGCGCCTTGTAAAAGTCCGGATCGGTAAATATGAATCCAAAGGATTCGAGGCTCCATTCTTTTGACGGTGAAAAGAACGGCGCGGAGAGGAAACTCTGTATCACGATAAACGACAACGGAATGTAGATAACCAGCGCCGTTATCAACACCACAATGCCGCGCGGCAGGCTTTGCCACTTTCTGCGCAATGCATTCATGTTACTTCCCTTCGGTTAGAAACAAGGAGAGCGAAATCAGGCAGGGAAAAGGAAGCGCGACGGAAAAGGCCGCGCTTCGATATGTCACTACTTGGCAGCAGCGGTACGCCATTGTTTGATGTAATCGAGGCGTTTTTTCTGTTGCAAATATTCCAGCAGAGTCTCATCCACCGGGATAGGCTTGAGCGCATTGCCCAGCATTTTGGTCATACCGTCAATATCGTTTTTGCCTTCGATATCGTTACGGATGGACGGGATATCAGCCTGATTAGCCAGAATGCTTTGCCCTTTCTCAGACAGCACATAATCCAGCCACAGTTTGGCCGCGTTGCTGTTTTTCGATTCCTGACTGATGAAGGAAACGCGGGAAAGTACCAGGGTGTAATCCTTCGGATAGGAAATCCCCAATGACGGGTCGGTTTTAGCACGGGCTTCGGCGTAGGAACCCAAAATATTAAAGCCGATGAGGTTTTCGCCGGAAGAGACGCGTTCCATCATGGTGCCGGTAGAGGACTGCACCGCTAAGCCGCCTTTGGCCACATCAGCCAGCGTTTTGAAATAATTCGGATCAGCTTTGAAATCCTGCACGGACAACATAAAACCGAGGCCGGATTTCTCAATGTCGTAAGTAGTCACTTTTTTGTTGAATTTTTCGGTCTGGCTGGCGATGAGTTTTGCCAGTGCCGCATGGGAATCAGGAACATCACCGGCCGGGATCAGACGTTTGTTATAGATAAATACCACAGGCTCATATGTCGTGCCGTAGGCTTTGTCTTTCCACACCGCCCATTTTGGCAGCTGGCCCTGTTCGGGGGATTTATACTCCTGCGCGTAGTCGGTCGCCAGTTTCAATGCGGTGTCCATTGAAGAACTCCACACCACGTCGCCGCTGGTGCCGCCCGCTGCCTGTTCGCTGATGTAACGGTTGTACAGTTCGGTACTGTTCATGTCGTTATATTCAACTTTGATACCCGGATATGTCGCCTCGAAACCCTGAATCAGCGGACCGGCCGCTTTGGTATCTGTGGTGGAATAAACCACCACTTTGCCTTCTTTGGTCGCCGCATCGACGATTTTCTGATAGTCGGCCGGGTAGCCCTGAGGTAATGCAGACATTGCAGAGGAAGACATCATCACAGCCGCAGCAATCAGAGAGAATCGTAATTTGTTGGTCATTATTGTTAACCTCTAGTTACATTTGGGAAACTAAAAATCAACATAGCGCATAACATCTGACAGGCAATGGGGTAATTTTTTTATCTTCCCGATTTGTGAGTCGGGGCGTTTTTTAGGTAATTAACACCATAAAAACCACAGCTAAAACGCAAAACAGGCCACCTGAATGACCTGTTTTAGCTGTCTCTAAACGACGTTTATTTAAAATATCCGGCGGTATCGATATCCGTGAGTAAATCCTGCTGTTCAGGCTTCCAGCCCAGAACATCGCGGGTGATCTGACTGGAAGTCGGATTGTTAAGCGAGGCAAAGTGGGTAAACCAGCCAAAATGTGCAGCGGCCTCTTGCGCATTTTTACTGACTACCGGCAGATTCAGATGTTTGCCAATCATTGTGGCGATCTCACGAAATGGCACGCCTTCTTCTGCGCTGGCGTGATAAATGGCATTCTGTGCACCTTTCTCCAGCGCCAGTACAAATACCCGTGCAGCATCAAAACGGTGAACCGCAGGCCAGCAGTTTTCGCCATCACCGGGATACGCCGATTCCCCCTTTTCCCTCGCCATCGCAATAATCAGCGGTACAAAGCCATGATCACCCTCGCCATGCACCGACGGCGGGAGACGTACCAGAGACACCCGCACGCCCTGCTCAGCCAGCTTAGCGACAGCAAGATCGGACGCCACACGGAAATTTTGCCCGTGTGGATCCGCTAAATCGTTTTCAGTCACCAGACGTCCTGTGTTCACCCGCGCGGTCGCGGTGCCGGAGGTGACGATCAACGGTTTATTTGTTCCCTTCAGCGCAGCACCTAAGACGCCAATCGCCTGCCGGTCTTTTTCGCAGTTCTCCTCAAACCTGGAGAAATCATGGATAAACGCCATATGGATCACGCCATCGGCCTGCTGCGCGCCGGATGTAAGACTTTCCGGATCTTCAATACTGCCGCGATGCACACCCGCCCCCACGTCGGTCAGCGCCTGTGCCGCCGCATCCGAGCGGGCCAGTCCCAGCACCTGATGACCGGCGCGCAGCAATTCCTGGACCACCGCAGAACCGACAAAACCTGTTGCACCTGTCACGAATACACGCATTTCGAATTCCCCTGTTATTGGCCATTCAGTTGTGGCTGAAAATAAGCATGTTTTACGTGACAAAATATAGGCGCTGGAGAAAAGACGATCTATGCGCTAATGTCCGCATTATCTTTGCAATCGTCCGGAGTGGTTGGTGGATCCTCTTTCTGATGTGTTAGCGCTGCTGAAGCCACGCAGTTATATGTCCAAAGGTTTTGAAGCCGGAGGGGCCTGGTCGGTGCAATTTCCCGAGCATTATCAGTCGATTAAATGTAACGCGATCATTACCGGCGAGTGCTGGCTGGCAGTCGATTCGGTGCCCGGTGCGGTGCATCTCAGAGCCGGTGACTGCTTTGTCTTACCCAGCGGCCGCCCGTTCCGGCTGGCCAGCGATCTGAACATTCAGCCGGTCGATGCCGGGCATATTTTCCAACAGTCACAGGATGGCGGGACCGTTTCCTGCAACGGCGGCCACGATTTCTTCCTCACCGGCAGCCGGTTTGCGGTCAGTGGCCCCGACGCCACCACGTTGCTGGCGATGTTACCGCCGGTAGTGCATATCTCGAAAGAATCCGACAAAGAAAGTTTGCGCTGGGCGGTTGAACGGATGATGCAGGAATTGCGTGACCCGCGGCCGGGCGGGTTGCTCATCGCTCAGCATATGGCACATATGATGCTGGTGCAGGCGTTGCGGATGTACGTGGATAATGCAGCGGAAGGTGAAGGCAGCGGCTGGTTTGCCGCCCTGGCCGATAAGAAGTTATCGAGGGCGCTGAATGCCATGCATGAAAACCCGGCGCAGCGCTGGACGGTGCAGACGCTGGCGGAACGTGCAGGTATGTCGCGTTCGGTGTTCTCACAGAAATTTAAACTGGCCGTAGGCAGCGCGCCGCTGGAATACCTTACGCGCTGGCGGATGTTACTGGCCGGAGACCGGCTGGCGAACAGTAAAGAACCGGTGTCCGCTGTGGCGCTGTCGCTCGGTTACCAATCTGAAAGCGCCTTCAGCACCGCGTTTAAGCGTACGCTGGGATGCTCACCCCGGCAGTACAGCCAGCGGGAAACGGGCTGACTGAAAACAGAAATATTGAAAATGCATGAATTTCAGGCACAAAAAAAGCTGCTAATGGCTTAGCAGCTTTATCGTGTTGTTTATGGCGGAGGAGGAGAGATTCGAACTCTCGAATGGTTTCCCATCGCCGGTTTTCAAGACCGGTGCCTTCAGCCGCTCGGCCACCCCTCCGTAAACAACAAGTACTTTACGACTTCAGTCGTTCAGTACGGGGCGTAGTATACAAGACCGGAAAAAAGATGCAAACATTATTTTCAGTCTAGTTTGTTGATTTTATGAGCATTTAAACCGCATACACAAAGTCGTGCAGACATAAATGACAGACACAAAAAAAGCCGCTAATGACTTAGCAGCTTTCTTGTGTTGTTTATGGCGGAGGAGGAGAGATTCGAACTCTCGAATGGTTTCCCATCGCCGGTTTTCAAGACCGGTGCCTTCAGCCGCTCGGCCACCCCTCCGCAACGAAGCGAACTATAAACAGTGCCGATCCGCTTGTAAAGCCTGATGCAGTCCGATTGCCTGAAAAACAGGCATTCGGCTCGCAAACGGCGATTTAAGCATCGTTTCGGTGACTTTGACGTCCGGATGCCGCACCCTGCCCGCGCTGAACAGGTAAAGAAGGGTAAAACGTCTTTCATCACGTACGACAACGACTTACACTCCAATCTGTTTGTATTTTCACCGACTCCAACTTTTTGTTAAGAGTGAGAATTCTATTATGGACCGTATGAATCGTATCGTTGCCTCTACGTCATCACGCGCTGGCTCGTTGCTAAGTACGCACCGGGTGCTGCGTAATACTTATTTTCTGTTAGCACTGACCCTCGGCGTTTCAGCAATCACTGCGACGGCAAGTACGGTTCTGAGATTGCCGTCTCCCGGTTTTCTGCTGACCATCGTTGGCTTCTATGGCCTGATGTTCCTGACCTACCGCACGGCTAACAGTCCTGCGGGGATTTTGTCTGCCTTCGCACTGACCGGCTTTATGGGTTACACGCTGGGGCCGTTACTGAGCTCGCTGCTTTCAGCCGGTGCCGGTGACATTATTATGCTGGCCCTGGGCGGCACTGCCCTGGTGTTCTTCTGCTGTTCAGCCTACGTGCTGACCACGCGCAAAGACATGTCGTTCCTGTCCGGCATGATGATGGCGGGTTTTGTGGTGCTGCTGGTGGCGGTAATCGCTAACCTGTTCCTGCAAATTCCGGCGCTGTCGCTGGCGATCAGCTGCCTGTTTATTTTGTTCTCCGCAGGGGCAATTTTATGGGAAACCAGCAATATTATTCAGGGTGGCGAAACCAACTATATTCGTGCGACCGTCAGCCTGTATGTCTCGCTGTACAACATATTTGTCAGCCTGTTAAGCATTCTGGGCATGTCATCGCGTAACTGATAATGCCTGTTGTGAAGGGAAGCCCCGCCGGGTGCGGGGCTTTTTATTTTGTCTGACCGGTGTTTTTGTTAAACTGACCGCCGCATTTTTACAGGCTGAGGTTATATGCTGGAGTTTGAAGGTCAGGTTATTGAAACCGACGCTCAGGGTTACCTGAAAAACAGTCATGAGTGGCAGGAAGGTATGGCGCCACTGCTGGCGGAAGAAGAGGGGATAGTTCTGACTGATGCTCACTGGGAAGTGGTGCGGTTTGTGCGCGAATTTTACCTCGAATTCAACACGTCTCCTGCCGTGCGCATGCTGGTAAAAGCAATGGCGCAAAAATACGGCGAAGAAAAAGGCAACAGCCGCTATCTGTTCCGGCTGTTCCCCAAAGGTCCGGCCAAACAGGCTACGAAAATTGCGGGCCTGCCAAAACCGGTGAAGTGCCTGTGAAAAATTTCAGTATTTGATTTTAAAATCGCTGTAATTGCCAGGCGCGGTCGGCTCGCTAAGCACGCGATCAACGCGTGCATGTTTCGGTCCGCCCTGCTTCAGCCAGGCTAAAAGCTGATCCACTTTCTCCTGTTCCCCGCATGCCACCACTTCGACGCTGCCATCCTCAAGATTTTTTGCGTAACCGGTAAGACCTAAACCCGTGGCCTGGTGTTGAGTCGCAAAACGAAAACCGACGCCCTGCACCATGCCGTATACATAGGCGGCTATACTGACTGTTGCCATAATATTCTCTCCGTTAGCGGTATGGTTCGTTGCAATTTGACCTGCATGACCGGACAATGTCGCTCTTTTTTGTCTCCGAACTGACAGAACCTAATTTTATGACTGCACGTTTAATGCTGGCCAAAGGCCGTGAAAAATCACTTCTTCGTCGCCACCCATGGGTGTTTTCCGGCGCTGTTTCGCGCATCGAAGGTAAAGCCCATTCCGGCGAGACTATAGATATTGTAGACAGTCAGGGAAAATGGCTGGCGCGTGGCGCCTATTCGCCGTCCTCGCAGATCCGTGCGCGCGTCTGGACATTCAAACAAGATGAAGACATTGATATTGAGTTCTTCATCCACCGTTTACAGCAGGCACAGCGCTGGCGCGATTATATTGCACAACGTGACGGACTGGACGGATACCGCCTGATTGCCGGCGAATCCGATGGCCTGCCCGGCATCACTATCGACCGTTTCCAGAATTTTCTTGTGCTGCAATTGCTGTCAGCCGGTGCAGAATATCAGCGTGCCCCGCTGATTGCTGCACTGCAACATTGCTATCCGCAATGCGCTATCTGGGATCGTTCCGACGTCGCCGTGCGTAAAAAAGAAGGTCTGGAACTGGCTCAGGGACATGTATTGGGCGAAGAGCCTCCTGCCCTGCTGCCGATTCAGGAGCACGGTATGAGCCTGCTGGTGGATATTAAAGAAGGCCACAAAACAGGCTTCTATCTTGACCAGCGTGACAGCCGTCTTGCCGCACGCAATTATGCCGCCGGTCGTAACGTTCTGAACTGCTTCTCTTACACCGGCGCTTTTGCGGTGTCTGCGCTGATGGGCGGCTGTACCAAAGTCACCAACGTGGATACCTCTCAGGCGGCGCTCGATGTGGCCCGTCAGAACGTTGAACTGAACAAACTGGATCTGTCGAAAGCAGAGTTCGTGCGCGAAGATGTGTTCCAGTTGCTGCGCAAATACCGCACCGAAGGCCAGCAGTTCGACATGATCGTGATGGATCCGCCAAAATTCGTTGAGAACAAAAACCAGCTGGCCAGCGCCTGTCGCGGTTACAAAGATATTAATATGCTGGCGCTGCAACTGCTGCGTCCTGGCGGTATTCTGCTGAGTTTCTCCTGTTCAGGTTTATTGCCAACAGATTTATTCCAGAAAATTCTGGCTGATGCTGCGCTGGACGCCGGTCGTGAGATCCAGTTCGTCGAGCAGTTCCGTCAGGCAGCCGACCATCCGGTTACTGGCGCTTACCCTGAAGGGCTATATCTGAAAGGGTTCGCCTGTCTGGTAATAAACTGACAAAATAAGCGCGGTGTGCTGTTGTGACGGCATGCCAGCGAATTTTAAGCAGATTACGTGGTCAAAACTTGAAATAGCCCGTTTTATCTCCATATAGGGATTAATGAATTATTTTGGGAGGTCACTATGATTGCCAGTAAATACGGTATCGGACAACAGGTCCGGCACAGGCTGTTAGGTTATCTGGGCGTGGTCATTGATGTTGATGCCGAATATTCGCTCGATAAGCCTGAAGTTGATGAGGTTGCTGCTAATGAATCAATGCGTACCGCTCCCTGGTACCATGTTGTCATGGAAGATGAAGAAGGCCAGCCGGTTCATACCTATCTGGCTGAAATTCAGATCGATCATGAAATAGCCCGCTCCCATCCGGAACAAGCCTCGCTGGATGAGCTGGCGGCGTCAATCCGCCACCAGTTACAGGCCCCGCGTCTGCGTAACTAAAACGTTGGCCTTCTCCTGACGAAATGAAAAATAAAAACCGGCGCCAGTAGCCGGTTTTTTACAGGCAGGATCCACAGAAGGTCACTTTTCCATGCCCAGACGCGGGAGCTCAATTTTAGGACAACGATCCATGACCACTTTCAGCCCGGCTTCTTTTGCCAGCACAGCGGCCTGTTCATTAATGACGCCCAGCTGCAACCACAACACTTTCGCTTTAATCGCGATCGCTTCCTGCGCGACGCCATAAGCAGCATCAGCATTACGGAACACATCCACCATATCTACCGGATGAGGGATTTCTGCCAGCGAACCATAAGCTTTCTGACCCAGCAGCGCCTGCCCTGCCAGTTTCGGGCTGACCGGGATCACCTCAAAGCCCTGAGAAAGCAAATATGCCATGACGCCGTAGCTTGGACGTCCGGGATTATCACTGGCACCCACGAGCGCGATGGTTTTCACTTCTTCAAGAATCTTGCGAATATCGTTGTCTTGCATGGGTTTATCTCCTTTGGCCTGTCTGCATTAAGTGTAACGCAGCCTGACCATTCCGACAGCCCCGGCGAGAAAAAGAAACGCGAGCAAGATCATCTCAGAGGGAAATTAAAACATTTTGTAAAACTTTGACACACAATCGTCATTCCTGAATAATAGAGAGTGAACAACGTTGTGTCTGAGGAGAGAAGAATGAAAATCTGTCATGCGCTGGTCGCATTAGCGAGTCTCAGCCTGATGGTGTCAGCTTCGGCGACCTCCCTTAAATTGTCCCCCGATGTGGATGTTCTGGTGATTGATGGCAAACAGATGTCAGGCGCAATCCTTAAAGGCGCGGACAGCCTGGAACTGGATGGCGGTCAGCATCAGATTCTGTTTCAGGTCAGCAAAAATGTCAGTTCCGTCGCTCAACAGGTGCCGGTAACCTACCATTCGCCTGCGCTTATCGTCACTTTCAATGCTAAACGTAATCGTTCCGTTTCTTTCGTGTTGCCAAAACTGAGCAACGACAGTGAAACGGCACAATTTAGCCAGCAGATGAATTATCAGCTCGTTGATGAACAAGGCCGTCAGATACCCACGCAACGTGACATCCTCAATAGGTTTAATCCCGGACATTCTGCAGACGCTGAAAAATTGATGATAACCTACAATTTGTCGGGCGCACGTGCAGCAGTTCCCTCTTTCGCCAAAGGTATTACAGAGAAAAAAACGGCGTTATCCACCGACGCAACGTCTCAAATTTCTCTCGTTTATCTTCATCCGTTGTGGACACGTCTGGCCGCGAATGCAGGCTTTGAGCGGTTGTTATTCTGGTTAAGACTACCGGATAATCAGGAACGGGCGTCATAACGTAATCTGCATCACGCATTCCCTCTTCTTCACGCCGAATTATCCCGCCTGAGCTATGCAGTAAAACGGAGTTTCAGTATTCTGTGATCCACTTTTACTTTCGCGTTGAAGGGAATTAGATGGAATACACAACCCGCACGATTGCAAAACAAAAACATATTGCTCTGGTGGCGCATGACCACTGCAAAAGCACCCTGCTGAAATGGGTTGATAAAAACGTTGCGGAACTTTCGCAGCATATTCTCTATGCCACCGGCACGACCGGCAATCTGGTTCAGCGTAATACGGGGATTGATGTCAAAAGCATGCTGAGCGGCCCGATGGGCGGCGATCAACAAGTAGGTGCGCTGATTGCCGAAGGCAAAATTGATATGCTGATTTTCCTCTGGGATCCACTCAATGCTGTTCCGCATGATCCGGATGTGAAAGCCCTGCTGCGCCTGGCGACCGTGTGGAATATTCCGGTGGCAACCAATCTGTCCACGGCTGACTTCCTGATCCAGTCCCCGCTGTTCCGGTCTGAAGTTGATATCACTATTCCAGATTATCAGCGTTATCTGTGGTCACGCCTGAAAGAATAACGCTTCAGGTGGCTGATTTTTTCGTTAAAAAACCCGGCAATGGCCGGGTTTTTCTGTATATGAATTACGGTTTTCGCTGGACCGGCACGCCGATATCTTCGAGCTGTTCGACAAAAACAGAAGGACGTTCTTTATCCTGCAGTAACCAGACCTGATGCTTCGCACGCGTCATCGCCACATACAATAAACGCCGCTCCTCTGCATCCGGGAAATTTTCAGGTTCAGGCAATAATACCTCTTCCAGTAAAGATTCTCGTGCGGGCGCTGGGAAACCGTCATTGCCTTCGTGCAATCCGACGATAATGACGTATTCAGCCTGTTGTCCTTTACTGGCGTGAATCGTCATAAAATCAAGATTAAGCTTTGGCCAGCGGGTCGCGGCTTTCTCCAGAATTTGCGGGCGAAGATGATGATAACGTGCCAGCACCAGAATCTGTTCATCGGCGGTGACATAACCGCTGAGTTTATCCAGCAATTTCTCCATCTGGTCCTCAGGCAGGATCACGACATTCTTCTTGTTGCCTTTGGTCAGGCTGTTCAGCGGCTTCTTCAGCTGATTAGGGTTTTGCTGCACAAACTTATTGGCGATTTCACCGATGCGATCATTGAACCGGTAAGTGGTGTCCAGCGCACATTGCGCTCCTTCACCAAAATTGTCCGCAAACGCGGTGGTCAGCGTCAGTTCAGCACCGCTGAAACGGTAAATCGCCTGCCAGTCGTCCCCCACGGCAAACAAACTGGTACGCTTGTTAAGTTTACGCAAGGCAGAGAGCAGCAGAGCACGTTGAGGAGATATGTCCTGGAATTCATCAACCAGAATATGCTTCCACGGACTGACAAAACGCCCTTTATCCAGAATATTGACCGCCTGATGGATAAGCCCCGAAAAATCCACTGCGCCCTCTTCTTTCAGCGCGGTTTTCCAGGCTTTCATCAGCGGCGCCATCAGGCGAATACGCCTGGTGAACAGGTCTTTGACTTCTTCTGGTGCGCTTTCGATCATTTCAGCCTGACTGCCACCGTGCATACGCATCAGGCTCAGCCAGCGCTCAAGGCGACTTGCGAGACGCTCCGCCAGAGATTTATTTTTCCAGTAATCACCGTCAGGAACCGTCCACTGCAGTTCATCGGTCATCCATTGCCGCCAGCCGCTGGCCTGCACTTTTTTCTCTGCGCACTGCTGTTGCCATGTCTTAATCAGTAAGCTACGCCGGGCTTTCGGGTCGGTTTCAAGTTTACTGATTTTGGGCGTTTTCTTACTTCCTTCCTGGATAATCTGCAAAGCAAGCGCATGGAACGTCTTCGCCTTGATGCCTTCAGTATGCAGACGCTCTTTAATACGCCCGTTCATTTCATCCGCCGCCTGACGACCGAAAGCCAACAATAAAATTTGTTCAGGCTGCGCTTCCTGACGGCGCAACAACCAGCCAGCACGCGCCACCAGCACCGACGTTTTACCACTGCCAGCCCCGGCCAGTACCAGCACCGCATCTTCACCGTTCACCACTGCGCGGCACTGGCTGTCATTGAGCGGCGACACTTCAACGGTATCAAAAAAGTCACGGTTATCAGCAATCACTCTGTCCGTCCATGCCAGATTACGCTGGTCGACACTGCGTTTACCCTGCTCAAGCCAGCGCAGACAGATCTGATAGTCTTCCCGACAGTTATCAAATTCAGTAAGACGTTCAACCGGCACCGGAATGGCAGAAAATGCTTCAGCAATGTCTTTTTGCACATCAGCCAGGTCAACACGTTTGAACCATTTGTCTTGCTGTTCAATCTGCGTAATTTTTTTAACCTGCTCGTGCAATACCCCGGCGCTGACCTCGCTCATCTCGAGGCTCCAGGTTTGCCATATATTGAGAAGGTAATGATAAAACCGCTGTGTTTCCTGCCATTCAGTGCCGTGTAACCGGACCACTTTCTGCTCCGGTAATTCAAATTCGAGCTCTCCCCAGACGATGCCGCGTTTGCAACGGATGCGGATAAGCTGGTTAAAAGGGATCAGGTAATGATGCTTATCGCCGCTGACTTCCACGCCTGCATTAAGCAGTCGCACCCGGTTATAAGGATGCTGCGCCAGATGTTTCCCGAATGAGGTCGATTTCAATTCCATATCATCACACCGTGTTCTCTCTTTAATTCCTGATATCTTACATGCAAGCGCATTTAAGAGTTTACCTTTGATAAGCGCAGGCGATCCACACTGAAAAACAGAGTAGAATAAGAGGTGTGTTTACATTAAGTGAACATGAAATTTATCAGTTTTTTAATTTCTGCGGGAAGAGTTGCCATGCGTACTGTGCTCAATATTCTTAACTTTTTTTTAGGTGGTTTTTTCACCACGCTTTCATGGCTGCTTGCTACGCTGGTCAGTATTGTGCTGATTTTTACCCTGCCACTGACCCGCTCTTGCTGGGAAATCACCCGTCTTTCATTGCTGCCCTTTGGCAATGAAGCCGTGCATGTCGATGAACTGTATCCGGAAAAACGTAACGTGTTGCTGTCCGGCGGGGGTACCCTGTTGAATATCTTCTGGTTTATATTTTTCGGCTGGTGGTTATGCGTGTCGCATATCGTTGTCGGTATTGCGCAATGTATCAGCATAATTGGTATTCCGGTGGGCATTGCAAACTTTAAAATCGCTGCCATTGCACTGTGGCCGGTAGGACGCCGGGTCGTTTCCGTCGAACTGGCAAAACAGGTTCGTGAAGCGAATGCAAGCCGTCTGAGAGAAAACGGACGCATCCGCTGATTGTGATGTTTCATCATTTTTGAATTTTAAGGTGGGGTTTTTTCGTGCTTTCTATTGCACCGGGTTTACGGCGTTATGCCTATAACAGCAATGTTCTTTATCACATCAGGATTTTCATTGCGTTGACTGGCGCTGCAGCATTGCCGTGGTGGTTGGGTCAGATCACGCTGACAATTCCCCTGACACTCGGCGTGGTTGCAGCGGCTCTTGCGGACCTTGATGATCGTCTCGCCGGCCGTCTGCGCAATTTGCTGATTACCCTTATCTGTTTTTTCATTGCCTCAGCATCAATAGAATTACTTTTCCCTTATCCATGGCTTTTTGCACCAGGGTTGATGATTTCAACCTGTGGATTCATCCTGCTGGGCGCACTGGGACAGCGGTATGCCACCATTGCCTTCGGCGCGTTACTGATCGCCATTTATACGATGCTCGGTACCAGCATGTATCATATTTGGTATCAGCAACCGCTGATCCTGCTTGCAGGTGCCATCTGGTATAACCTGCTGACGCTGGCTGGCCATATTATTTTCCCCATCCGCCCGCTACAGGATCAGATTTCGCGTTGTTTCACGCAACTGGCGGCTTATCTTGAAGCCAAAGCCACTCTGTTTGATCCCGATCAGGAAGATAACAACCAGCAACTTGTTGAGCTGGCTATGGCCAACGGTCAGCTGGTCTCCACACTAAATCAAACGAAAAATACGCTACAGACCCGGCTGAAGGGTGATCGCGGGCAGAAAGGAACGCGCCGGACATTACATTATTATTTCGTGGTTCAGGATATTCATGAGCGTGCCAGTTCGTCTCACGTGCAATACCTCAAGCTCAGTGAACAATTCCATCACAGTGATATTCTGTTCCGCTTTCAGCGCCTGATGAGCATGCAGGCACGGGCCTGTTTACAACTGTCGCAATGTATTCTTTATCGCCAGCAATATACCCATAACAGCCAGTTTGAACGGGCGTTTTCACGGCTGGAAGAAGCACTCAAACGTCTGGAGTCTCACAACGAACACCGTGAGACGTTGCAGGCGCTGCGCCATCTTTTACGTAATCTGCATGCAATTGACGCGCAACTGGCAAATATCGAGTCGGAGCAGTCTCTGCCTGAAAACCAGACCGGTAAAAGTCCGTTTGCGGAAGACCGTCTGACGGGCCTTGACGATATCTGGCTACGCATTTCCCGCCATTTCACACCGCAGTCAGTGTTATTCCGCCATGCAATCCGTATGTCTGTGGTGCTCTTTGTGGGATATGTTTTCATTCAGGTCAGCGGCTTAAATCACGGCTATTGGATTTTGCTCACCAGCCTTTTTGTCTGTCAGCCAAACTACAGTGCGACCCGCCGGAGATTAGCGCTGAGAATAATCGGCACGCTGGCCGGCATTGCACTCGGGATCCCTATCCTCTATTTCGTTCCCTCCGTTGACGGGCAAATGATTCTGATCGTCATCAGCGGATTATTGTTCTTTGCGTTCCGCACAGTGCAGTACGCGCAGGCCACGATGTTCATCACCCTTTTGGTGTTGTTATGCTTTAATTTGCTGGGCGAAGGGTTTGAAATCGCTATCCCGCGAATTATCGATACATTGATTGGTTGCGGTATCGCCTGGGCGGCAGTGACCTTTATATGGCCCGACTGGAAATTCAGACAACTGGATAAGGTGGTCAGCAAAACGTTCGATGCTAACTGCCGTTACCTTGATGCCATTCTGGTGCAATACCATCAGGGGAAAGACAACAGTCTCGACTACCGTCTGGCTCGTCGTGATGCGCATAATTGCGATGCCGAACTGGCATCTGTTGTCTCGAATATGAGTTCTGAGAGGAATAACGATCCGGCGACCCTCGAAGCGGCGTTTCGCCTGTTATGTCTTAATCATACGATGCTAAGTTACATTTCAGCGCTAGGGGCCCATCGCGAGAAACTCAATGATGCGGAAACCCTGAGGTTGCTGGATGATGCAGTATGCTGTGTTGACGGGGCCTTGCATCATCTGCCTTCTGAAGCAGAACGCATTCAAAATGCGCTCGGACAACTGACTGCACGTATTCAGTTACGAACCACTGATATCGACAGTAAAGAGCAACTCGTGCTTCAGCAAATTGGATTACTGGTGGCTCATTTGCCTGAACTCACCAGTCTTAATACTAAAATCCTGCCGGTACAGAATCAGCTCTAGCTGCAGACAACGTAAGCAAATTTAGTGAATCGCCCTTGATAGCTGCTCTTGGTGATGGTTAAACCAGTGAGTTAATAACTCCCTGGATGCCATCGGCAAGGCGGCTTCATGAAAGCCCAAAATTGCCCCTTCCAATGCCATCAGTAAGTTAATCCCGAGATTCTTTTTTTTAATGGCACACAGTTTGAGATAGGTATGGCAGGCCCCCTGTAACCGCAAATCCCCCGAGTTTTCAATGCCGACTTGCCAGAGCATCCTTTCCAGCGCCAGCGAGAGATTGGGTAAATCTTTCAGGCGGGCGGCTTCGCTGTTTTTTTTCAACTCGATATCCCGCAGCATGCCTTGCAACGATAATCTGCCCAGCTCGCATAGCGCCTGAGGGTCACTCCATTGCCGGGCATTCACTTTGAAATAACGCAGTTGCACATCCATGCCCCGCTTGCGGTAGATCAGCCTCTCCATCTTCTTGCGGCAAAAATGCACTTCAGTTTCGCCGGTCGCTCGCAGATAGAGTTCACCATCAGAGACAAGGGCGAACATGACGCGGTCAGCGGACAAGCTCATCCCTCCAAACTGGGTGCGGGAACGAATATTGCCCAACGGGGCAAAAATTTCCAGACACTCAATCACTCTTTTTTTTGATTTGTTTATCATTGCGTTATCCTTTTCACGTTAATTCCTTGCTTCCATTTTGAGTTACCAAAACAGCTAAAAGCAAAATACGCAATCTTATGTACCGCAACAAACATAAAATGTCGTTACAGCTCGTTGCCTTCAAAATTTGCGAGATATCTTGGAAAAATTGGGTTGATCTTTGCTCACCGCCAGAGTACTGTACATGCATACAGTAACTCACTGGGACACATCCTTATGCGAACTCAACACCGTACAAATCATCATTTTAGTCAGCTTGCTTTGCCCGTCACTCCGTCACAGGTAAATACTTCTGCATCTCTGAATAATGGTCTGATCACTGAGTTCGTCTATAGTGCGAGCCAACCAGCTTTTGCACAGTTACTGCTGCCCTTACTGCAACACTTAGGTATGCAGTCCCGCTGGTTGTTATGGCTCACACCTCAGCAAAAACTGAGCCGCCATTGGTTAACGCAGTCTGGCCTGCCGGTGGATAAAATGGTGCAAGTCAATCAAATTACGGCAATGTCGACGGTAGATGCGATGGAGAAAGCATTGCAGACGGGAAACTACAGTGTCGTGTTGGGATGGCTTCCGGATTTGAATGATGCTGAGAGGGAAAGGTT
Source organism: Rahnella perminowiae (assembly GCF_019049695.1). Classification (NCBI taxonomy): domain Bacteria; kingdom Pseudomonadati; phylum Pseudomonadota; class Gammaproteobacteria; order Enterobacterales; family Yersiniaceae; genus Rahnella; species Rahnella perminowiae. The sequence continues at coordinate 59,779 of NZ_JAFMOT010000182.1, read as the reverse complement.
GCAAATTGCAGCCCGTCAGGGAGGGGCTTATGGCTTCATAATGAAACCCACAAATGAGCAGAATTCACCTTGTGGACATCATTCGACAGTAAAAATTCACTCTTCCGTATACCATTAGTTCAAAATAGGAATCTTCCTATGAAAATAATGCGGAACTTAGTGATTTGTGCTGAATAATGGCGGCAAGCCAGTAAAAACGGGCTTCCAGAATGCAGATAATTGCCAGAATTTGTCAGTAAATTGCCAAAGCCGTTAAGAAATATGTCCGTTTTTCCCTTTTTTTCCACGGTGTTAACACATCAAGCTTGTAAGTTTCGCGCCACGTTGTAGACTTTACAACGCCAAGGTTGCTCGATAATGCCAACGTAAAGTGGCAAGTTCTGAAATGAAGCAATAATCTTGGCGTAAGGATTTTAACCAAGGGCTTAAAAAGCTTAAAGCTCAATTGCCTATTTGGATGATAACGAGGCGCAAAATGAAAAAGACAGCTATCGCATTAGCAGTGGCACTGGCAGGTTTCGCTACCGTAGCGCAAGCCGCCCCTAAAGATAACACCTGGTATACCGGTGGTAAATTGGGCTGGTCCCAATACCATGACACTGGTTTCGCAAATGCTTACAACGGTATCGGCAACGGCCCTACCCACGATAGCCAACTGGGTGCAGGTGCGTTCTTGGGTTACCAAGCAAACCAATACCTGGGCTTTGAAATGGGATATGACTGGCTTGGCCGTATGCCTTACAAAGGCAGCGTAAATAACGGCGCGTTCAAAGCACAAGGCGTTCAGCTGGCTGCTAAACTGAGCTACCCGCTGACTGACGATCTGGACCTGTACACCCGTCTGGGTGGTATGGTTTGGCGTGCAGACGCTAATGGTAACTTCAACAACGGTGCTAATGGTCGCGTAAGTGATCATGACACAGGTGTTTCTCCATTGGCAGCCGTAGGCCTTGAATACGCAGTAACCAAAAACTGGGCTACCCGTCTGGATTACCAGTGGGTTAACAACATTGGTGACGCGGCTACCGTTGGTGCACGTCCTGATAACGCAATGCTGTCTGTTGGTGTTTCTTACCGTTTCGGTCAAGATGAAGCAGCTGCTCCAGTTGTTGCTCCAGCACCAGCTCCGGCTCCAGTTGTAGAGACTAAGAAATTCACTCTGAAATCTGACGTTCTCTTCAACTTCAACAAAGCGACTCTGAAACCAGAAGGCCAACAGGCTCTGGATCAGCTGTACAGCCAGTTGAGCTCCATCGATCCTAAAGACGGTTCTGTTATCGTTCTGGGTTACACCGACCGTATCGGTTCAGAACAATACAACCAGAAACTGTCTGAGCAACGTGCTCAGAGCGTAGTAGATTACCTGGTATCTAAAGGTATCCCTGCTAACAAGATCTCTGCACAAGGCCAGGGTAAATCTAACCCGGTTACTGGTTCTACCTGTGACACCGTTAAAGGCCGTGCTGCTCTGATCGACTGCCTGGCACCAGACCGTCGTGTAGAAATCGAAGTTAAAGGCTACAAAGATACTGTTACTCAGCCACAGGCTTAATAACACTCTTTAGCTTTACTACAGATACTGAAAACCCCGCTTTGGCGGGGTTTTTTTATGTCTTCAGTCAGGCAAAACAGATGACTCACTGAGGCAAGAAACCAAATTTATCCGAAATCTTTCTTGCCAAGGATTTGTTCTAAATCTTCTTTCAGTGAAGACATCTGATTCGCATATTTCTCTTTACGCTCAGCATCTTCAAGAAGCTGAATGATGGTGTCAGAAAGTGTTGCACCACGGCGTTGCGCCAGTCCCGCTAAACGCTGCCAGACGAGAAATTCTAAATCGATGGATTTTTTACGCGTGTGCTGATGCTCGGCATTGAAATGCCGCTTACGGCGGGCACGGATAGTTTGCTTAAGACGGTTTTCCAAAGCCGGGTGCATATTATTCACAATCCAGTCGGATACTTTGACCGGCTCGTTTTCCAGGCTGAGAAGTTGATTCACGGATTCCTGGGCAGCGCTGTTTTCCAAATGGCGGGTGATCCGCTCACCTTCGCGGTGTTTTTTCACCAGGTACTTCCATTTCCAACCGCTTTCGAGATTTTCCAGTTGCTGATATTTCATCGTGAACTCTTCGGTGACCACGTAACTTTACTAAGCATAACAGCTTTAATTCAATTTTCACCCCAAATAAAGACGCTTATTTTGATTGTTTTTTGCCCACCCGTACAGCAATGTGCACTAAGACCAATTCCGCTACGACTCTCATTGTATGCAGCCGGATTTATTCTTGTATAATCGCACTTTCCCTTTTTATAGAAAACAGCTAACACATTGACCAATAACCGACTTGACTGGCAGCTTTTACTGCCCGACTCCGCGCCTTACGAGGCAATCTTTGCAACGGCTGCCCAGTTAGCCCCTGTAGATTTCGCAGGAACTCAGCCTCGGCTGGAAAATGGTTTAACCCTGTTTTGTCACCCCCGCTCACGCCCGCGTTTTATGACGCTCAAGGCGCAGGAAAATCGCGAATACTTGTCACGTATTGCGCAGGTAGTCAGCGACTTAATGCCTGAAACGGCTGAAGTCACGGGTAACCGTTATCATATTGAAGGCAATAAGGTCACGCTGCTGGCAGCGAAATCTGCTGAAGATGCATTCGCAGCGAAATCGACCTGCCTGTATCGTGAATGGATCGAGCCTGAACAGCTGTTCGGGTGCGTACGTATTTATAAAGACCAGATCCAGCTCGAGCCGGGATTAGTACATCAGGTCAATGGCGGTGTGCTGGTGCTTTCCATCCGTACCCTCATTGCACAACCTCTGATGTGGTTACGTCTGAAACAGATGATCACCGAAGGTCAATATCATTGGGTCTCACCGGATGAGACCACACCTTTGCCTGTTACAGTTCCTCCGATGCCGTTGGATATCCGCCTGATTCTGGTTGGTGACCGTTTATCGCTTGGCGATCTCAGTGAGATGGAGCCTGAGTTGGTGGATTCTGCTATTTATGGTGAATTCGAAGCCGACCTGCCGCTGACGGAAGAAAGCGATATGGAAACCTGGTGTGGTTATATCAATACACTGGCCGATGAGCTTGAGATCCCACGTCTGGCCGCCGATGCATGGCCCGAATTTCTGAAGATGGCTATTCGCCACAGCACCGATCAGGGCAGTCTGACCCTCGATCCGGTATGGCTGAATGCGCAGCTGAGCGAGGCGGCACTCTATAATGAAGATGAGTTGCTGAGCGTCAAGTCTCTTGAAGCGGCGTCCAATGCCCGTGCATGGCGTGAGAGTTATCTGCAGGAACGTATGCAGGATGAAATCGAGCTTGGACAAATTCGCATTGAAACAGAAGGTGAAGTTGTCGGACAGATTAACGGTCTGTCAGTGCTGGAATATCCGGGGCATCCACGTGCGCTGGGTGAACCTTCCCGAATTAGTTGTGTCGTACACACCGGCGACGGTGAATTTACCGACGTTGAACGTAAAGCCGAGTTAGGCGGTAATTTGCATGCTAAAGGCATGATGATTATGCAGGCCTTTCTGATTTCCGAGTTAGAACTCGACCAGCCTCTGCCCTTCTCCGCATCAATTGTCTTTGAACAATCCTACGGAGAAGTGGACGGCGACAGCGCTTCCCTTGCTGAACTGTGCGCACTCATCAGTGCGTTGTCGATGCAGCCGATCAGCCAGCAAATTGCGGTCACGGGCTCAGTCGATCAGTTTGGGAATGTGCAACCTATTGGTGGCGTAAACGAGAAGATCGAAGGTTTCTTCGAAGTTTGTCAGCGTCGCGGTTTGACCGGCAAGCAAGGGGTCATTCTGCCAACCAGCAACGTGCGCAACCTTTGTCTGCATCCGCAGGTTCTGGACGCCGTTCGCGAAGGCCAGTTTCACTTATGGGCAGTAGATAACGCAGCCGAAGCGCTGCCTATCCTGACCGGATTGATTTACACAAACGAAGAAGAAGCTGAAGAAGAGCGTCCGAGTCTGCTGGGATTAATTCAGCAGCGTATTGCGCTGGTAACATCGCAAGGCAGCCCGCGTTATCCGTGGCCTCTTCGCTGGTTGAACTGGTTCAACCGCAGCTGATCGGAGTTGTTCAGCTTACAGCTGTTCGCTAAACTTCGCCCTTCATCAAAATAAGGCTTACAGAGAACATGGTAGATAAACGCGATTCCTATACGAAAGAAGACCTCGTAGCTTCTGGCCGCAGTGAACTGTTCGGTGCTGGCGGCCCTCCATTACCATCAGGCAATATGCTGATGATGGATCGTATCGTAAAGATGCAAGAAGACGGCGGCACCCATGGCAAAGGCTATGTTGAAGCTGAATTAGATATCAACCCTGATCTGTGGTTCTTTGGTTGTCACTTTATCGGCGACCCGGTAATGCCGGGTTGTCTGGGTCTGGACGCCATGTGGCAGTTGGTCGGATTCTATCTGGGCTGGCTCGGTGGTGAAGGCAAAGGCCGCGCATTGGGTGTGGGTGAAGTTAAATTCACGGGTCAGGTTCTGCCAACGGCGAAACTGGTCACCTATCGCCTCAATTTCAAACGTGTTATCAACCGTAAACTGATCATGGGCGTCGCTGATGGTGAAGTGCTGGTTGACGGCGTTGTGATTTATACCGCAACTGACCTCAAAGTGGGTTTGTTCAAAGACGCTGCGGCTTTCTAAAAAGTCCGATACAACGTCTGAAGAAAGGGTGAGCCTCAGGGCTCGCCTTTTTTACGTCTGTGGCAAAGATGGAAAACCTTTATTTTTCGCAGAAACAAAAACCTCCGCGCGCAGCGGAGGTTATTCCTTATTCTGACAGGGGGAGCCGCTTAAGCGGTAACAGCCCTGTCCTCCATGGCTTGTCGCCAACCCCCGAGCCAATGTGATCGGGCATCTAACGATTGGTACGGACAAATCTCTTTTGAGCGCCCGCCAATACCTGCTTGATATCCACGTGATTGTGCCCGTTCCAGGCGATCGCGTTTTTGTCTCTTCATGCCTTGTATCCCTCATTATTCAGGTCAGGTGGAAAGAAAACAGTGGTCCGCTTCTGCGTCCACATCTAACAAATAGCTGCATTATGTAGGGAGGTCAATGCGCAAAATTCACGCCAATGTCACATTGGTGAGCTATATTATTGGATTGCGCGCGAGCTAATCGTGCCGGTCGGTTTCCCATCTGGCTGATCACCATAAAAAAATCCCGGCCTCTGTTAAATCAGAAACCGGGATTTTTTACGTTTAGCTTAAAAAATATTAAGTTTAAAAAAACGTCATCTTATTTGCGCGGCGATCTGGCCCGCTTCTTGCTGCCACCCCGCTGCCAGCGTTCTGACCAGTGCATCATATCCATCTTCGGTTTGCCTGAGATTCAGGGTGAAATCACGCTGAATAACCTGGCCGTCTCGTGTCAGGCTCCAGCTGCCGCTGACCACGACAATGCCATCGTAACGACCATGGAAACCGGTCACATTAACATTCAGTACATCCTGATCATCGGTATTGGCCGCCTGTGAGGAAACCAGCGAGCCCGGCAAGTCACGGCGTAAATAGGTAACCAGCGCCTGGTGAAGCTGTTGATCCAGCGGACTGGCCCAGATATTATTCTGGGTCAGTGTGTACTGCACATCATTGGTCTGATACACCAGCCCGGAACCTGCAAGATAATCAGCAACACTCACCCGCTCAACCCACAGGTGCCGTTGTACGGCGCCCGTTGACATCGCGCTGCCGGTTGTCGCAGTGCTGTTTAGCACGGGCAACTGGTAGTAAGTTTTCTGATCACTGCTGCTACAGGCAGTCAGGAATAATGCTAAGACGACAGGTATCCATTTCATCATTATTTGGCCTTCTTCGGCTGAGGATCATCTTGCCCTGGGGCGGCGAAAATCAGTGCATTACTTTTCTGGTTCAGCGTTTTCAATACCGGTTGCAGCTCACGCAGAGTTTTATCCAGGCTCTGCATATCACCGACCAGATTGCCGTACGCCGGTGAACCTGGCTGGAAGCCTTTCAGGCTGCGGTTCAGCTGGATAAGTGTCTGCTGCATATCCTGTGGCAGATTTTTCATTTCTTTACTGCTGACAATCGCGTTCAGAGATTCAATCGTTTTTTGCGTTGCCTTCATTGTTCTCTGACTTTCCGCCAGCGTACTTGTCGCTTCACGCATCATCGGTTCGATTGGCAGATTATTGATCTTATCGAGCGTGGTCATCAGCTTCTGCTGAATCTGCGCAAAGCCTCCGCTCACGGTCGGCAATAATTTATTCCCGGCGATTTCCAGCGGCCCTTTCCACGGTTTCTCATTCGGATAGAAATCCAGATCGATATACATCGCCCCCGTTAACAGGTTGGCGGATTTCATTGAGCCACGCAGGCCATGCGCAATACCGTCACGGATATGATCTTCAATATTGAAATTACTGCCCAACAGTTGAGCAAAGCGATCTGGCTCAATGCGGATCAGCACCGGAATACGGTAATCATCCGACATCTGCTGGTTAAGAACATTCATCGGATAAGGCACTTCGGCCACCGTCCCCAGACGAATACCGCGGAATTCAACCGGTGCGCCGGGTTGCAGACCACGAACAGAATCTGAGAAGAACATCACGTAATCCATGTGACGGGTATACAGTGATTCCTGAATGCTTTTTTGATCATCGAAGAGCTTATAATTGTCGCCATCTTTGGCTTCATTGCCCTGCGTCCAGCCATTTGGAATATCAAAGCTGACGCCGCCGCTGAATAAGGTCGTCAGGGAGCCCATTTCGACACGCATGCCGGCGGCAGACATGTCAAAGTTTACGCCGCTGTCTTTCCAGAAACGGACATTGTCAGTCACCAGTGTGTCGTAAGGCGCACGGATGAAAAGCTGGTATTTAATGTTACGTGCTTTCGGATCAAAATGGCTGGTTTCCACTGTACCAACCTGGAACCCCCGGAACAGCACCGGGTCACCGGGATTCAGTTGGCCTGAACGTTCGCTTTCCAGGATCACGCGGATCCCTTTCGCATCCGGCGAAGCCAGCGGCGGTGAATCATCCAGTTTATATTCTGTTTTTTCTCCACCTTTGTTACCTGGCTGCAACTGGATATAAGCGCCGGATAATAACGTGCCCAGTCCGGAAATGCCTTCGCGCCCTATCTGCGGTTTCACTACCCAGAAGACAGAGTCTTCACGCAGCATTTTTTCCATACCGGTATTCAGCCGCGCTTTAATGATGACTTGTTGTAAATCATCGCTCAGCGTTACCGATTCTACTTTACCAACATCAACGTTACGGCTTTTGATGGTAGTTTTGCCACCTTCGATGCCTTCAGCGGTGGTGGTGATCAGTGTGACTTCCGGGCCCTGATGGCTGTAATGATAAAACAGGATCCACGCACCAATCAGCGCAGTGACGATCGGTACGATCCACACCGGCGACCAGCGTTTAATTTTTTCTACCTTGGCAGTTCCGTCGTGCTCTGCCATGTTATTTCCTGCCATCTTGTGGCTCCTTTGTAGACTTCATTCCAGCACGATCCCAAATGAGCCTTGGGTCAAATGTCGTTGCGGCAAACATGGTGAGAATAACTACACTGGCGAAAAGCAGCGCGCCAATATCGGGGTAAATACTCATCAGTTGCCCCATTCTCACCAGCGCCGCCAGTACCGCAATAACAAACACGTCGATCATTGACCAGCGGCCAACGAACTCCACCACCTCGTAAATGACATGCAATCGTTCCCTGTCGATCTCTTTATTACTGTTCGCATCCCAGCATAGCCAGGCAATAGCGATCATTTTGAGCGTGGGCACCATAATACTGGCGATCAAAATCACCAGCGCCACGGGATAGGAACCATCACTCCATAAGAGCACCACACCGGCCATAATCGTAGACGGCATCGGATTACCCAGTACCTGAGTGATCATGATAGGCAGCAGATTTGCCGGAATATAGAGCAAAACAGAGGTCACCAGCAGTGCCATTGTCCACTGCAGACTGTTTTTACGCCGTGCATATCCACGGGTTTTACAGCGATCACATTCTTTCTGATCAACCGGTAAAATCGCCATACAACAATGACAGGATCGCAGCCCCTGACGCAGCCCACTTTCGCCAACGCGCACTGGCTGAATGACCGCCGGGGCTGGTTCGATATGCTGCCACATCCACAGGCGATCAGTGCACTGAAAGGCACGTAATTGCAGAAGGCAAAACAGGACGTAAGGATAAAAGCTGGTGCCCACGCCGACGTCGCCATAAGCCATGAGTTTCACAAAACTGACCAGCACGCCGGCAAGGAAAATTTCCACCATGCACCAGCTTTTCAGCCGGAACAATGTACGGGCAATACTGACTTTCCAATGAACCGGAATATTAATGCCCTGACAAAGCACGATAATTGACAGCATGCAGATCGCCGGGAGCAGTTGCACCACGATCATGAATAACGAGGCCATACTGGCGTAGTCTTCTGAAACCAGAACCTGGGGGATTTGCACCAGAGTGACTTCACTGCTCAGCCCGGCGACATTCATATTGACGAAAGGAAAGAGGTTGGCCAGCAAAAGCATGAATAATGCACTGATGGCGTAACCGACCGGACGTCTGCGGGGCTCATTCCAGCGGGATGTCAGCGTAGTGTGGCAACGGGGACACACCGCTTTTTGCCCGATGTTCAGGCCAGGTATTGCCACCAGCATGTCGCATTGGGGGCATAAAATGTGCGGGCCATGGGCATGGGCGTCAGAACACACTATCAGCTCCTCAACAGCGAAAAGACAACGAATATCGGCAGCCGGTCTTCCCTTTGTCCGGCTGCCCATCATGATGCAGTATTAAGCGTTCTTCTGTGCTTCCAGCGCTTCCCAACGTTCAAACGCCTGCTCTAACTCAAGTTCTGCGGCAGCAAAAGCGGTAAGTACCTGCTGAGTTTCTTCATGAGGAAGGGTGAAGAAATTCGCATCGCTCATTTGCTGTTGCAAAGCACTGATTTTTTCTTCCAGCGTGCTGATTTGCGACGGCAACTGCTCCAGTTCACGTTGCTGATTATAGCTGAGCTTATTCGCAACACGTTTGGCCTGTTCTGCCTTAGGTTGTGCCGCGGGTTTATTTTCCGTAGCAACCGCCTGACGGATTGGCTTCTGGTGACGGCGCTGATGCTGCGCATCATGGTAACCGCCCACATAGCTGTTGATCACGCCGTCGCCTTCATAAATCCAGCATTCTGTTGCCGAGTTATCCACGAATTCACGGTCATGGCTCACCAGCATGACCGTGCCCTGATAGCTGTCGATCATCTCTTCCAGGAGCTCGAGGGTTTCCACATCCAGGTCGTTGGTCGGTTCATCGAGGATCAACAGGTTACTTGGGCGCAGGAATAATTTTGCCAGCAGCAGACGGTTACGTTCACCGCCTGACAGCGCTTTCACCGGTGTCATGGCGCGTTTCGGGTGGAACAGGAAGTCCTGCAAGTAGCCCAGCACGTGGCGTGCACGGCCATTCACCATCACTTCCTGCTTACCTTCAGCCAGGTTATCCATCACGGTCCGTTCAGGATCAAGTTCAGCACGATGCTGATCGAAATACGCCACTTCCAGTTTCGTGCCACAGTGAACACGGCCGCTGTCTGCCTGAATCTTACTTAACATCAGTTTCAGCAATGTGGTTTTACCACAGCCGTTCGGGCCAATCAGCGCAATTTTATCACCGCGCATGACCTGCGCAGAGAAGTTGCTCACCAGTTGTTTGCCAGCGACACTGTAATATACGTCTTCCATTTCAAAGACAATCTTGCCGGAACTTGCGGCTTCGACCACCTGCATTTTCGCTGTGCCCATCACTTCGCGGCGTTCTGAACGCTCACGGCGCAGGGCTTTCAATGCACGGACACGGCCTTCGTTGCGGGTACGACGGGCTTTGATCCCCTGACGGATCCACACTTCTTCCTGCGCCAGTTTTTTATCAAACTCAGCATTCTGTAGCTCTTCAACGCGTAACGCTTCTTCTTTGGCCAGCAGATAGGCTTCATAATTGCCCGGATAAGACACCAGTTTGCCACGATCGAGATCGACAATGCGCGTGGCCATATTGCGGATAAAGGAACGGTCATGGGAAATGAAGATAATGCTGCCCTGGAATTCTTTCAGGAAATCTTCCAGCCACGCAATGCTTTCGATATCCAGGTGGTTCGTGGGTTCGTCGAGCAACAAAATATGCGGCGCACTGACCAGCGCACGGCCAAGCGCTGCTTTACGCAGCCAGCCGCCGGAGAGCGATTTCAGCTCAGTATCCGCATCCAGACCCAGTTTCAACAGCACTTCGTTGATACGGCTGTCCAGTTGCCACAGACCCTGGTGATCAAGGATCTCCATGACCTGGGCCAGTTTATTCATATTCTTTTCGCTCGGGTCGGTTTCGACCAGATGCGAAATGGCGTGATACGCCTTCAGATGTTCAGCCTGCTCGAATACGCCTTCTGAGACGAAATCAAACACGGTGCCTTCTACATTGCGTGGCGGATCTTGTTGCAGACGCGCCACAATCAAATCCTGCTCGTACACGATACGCCCGTCATCAAGCGGTACTTCGCGGTTCAGAATTTTCATCAGCGTCGATTTACCGGCGCCGTTACGGCCGACCAGACAGACACGCTCATTCGGCTCGATGTGTAATTCGGTGTTATCCAACAGCGGCGAGTCACTGAATGACAGCCAGGCACCTGACATACTAATTAACGACATAAACTTTATTTTTCCTCGCCGGCATGGGAGAGCAGCCAGCAGTTATGAATTTGACGATTACGGGCAAAATCCTGTGACAGGGTTTGGCTGGTGATTTCTTTCGCGCTCAGCCCCAGTTTACTCAGTCCTTCGAGATCCATCTGGAAACCGCGCTTGTTGTTGGAGAACATAATAGTGCCGTTGCGACGTAAAATGCGTTTCAGATCTTTCATCAGAGCCAGATGATCACGCTGTACGTCAAAACTGTCGGCCATACGTTTCGAGTTAGAGAAGGTCGGTGGATCGATAAAGATCACATCGAACTGTTCGTCACACATGCCCAGATAAGAGAGGCAATCCGCCTGGATCAGACGATGCTGACGGCCAGTCAGACCGTTAGCACGCAGATTCTTTTCTGCCCATTCCAGATAAGTGCGGGACATATCTACCGTGGTTGTGCTGCGCGCGCCGCCCAAACCGGCATGAACACTCGCGGTGCCGGTATAAGCAAACAGGTTAAGGAAATCTTTACCTTTGCTCATTTCACCCAACATTTTACGTGCGATGCGGTGATCAAGGAATAAACCCGTATCAAGGTAATCCGTGAGGTTAACCCACAGTTTAGCGTTGAATTCTTCGACCAGCAGGAACTCGCCCTTTTGCGCGAGTTTTTCATACTGACTGGTGCCTTTCTGGCGCTCACGGGTTTTCAGGATCAGCTGGCTGGATGAAATATCCAGCACAGAAAGGGTGGCGTTTATCACGTCGAACAAGCGCTGACGGGCTTTTTGCGCGTCGACGGTTTTTGGTGGCGCGTACTCCTGCACCACAACTTTGCTGCCGTAACGGTCAACCGCGACGTTGTAATCTGGCAAATCAGCGTCATACAGGCGATAACATTCAATCCCCTGCTGTTTGGCCCATTTTTCCAGTTTTTTGACGTTCTTACGCAGGCGGTTAGCGTAATCTTCCGCCATTTGCGTACCGGCCGCACCCGTCGGATTTTCTGCCAGCTGATAGTTTTTCTGCACACATTCCAGCGGGCCATTTTTAGCTTTGAACTGGCGTTCAGCACGCAGTTGCAGACAGCTCAGCAATTCCGGTGACGCACTGAACAGCGACAGCTGCCAGCCACCGAACTGAGTCTTCATAATGCGGCCAAGCATATTATGCAGCGCAATCAAGGCAGGTTCGCTTTCCAGACGCTCGCCGTATGGCGGATTACTGATTACGGTACCTGCCGGGCCTTCCGGCAGCGGATTCACCAGTTTCCCGACTTCTGCCGCTTCGAAGCTAATCAGCTCGGCAACACCGGCACGGCGGGCGTTGGCACGCGCCATTTCGATTACACGACGGTCGATATCAGAACCGAAGAAGCGGGATGTCGTTTCCTGCACGGCACGGCGGGTACGCACCTGCGCTTCCGCCGTCAGTTCGCGCCACAATTCTGCGTCAAATTTGTTCCAGCCGGTAAACCCCCAGTGCTGGCGATGCAAACCCGGCGCGCGATCGGCAGCGATCATTGCCGCTTCGATCAGTAACGTACCGGAACCGCACATCGGATCGACCATCGGCGTACCCGCCTGCCAGCCGGAACGCATAACAATAGCCGCCGCCAGGTTTTCTTTCAGCGGTGCCTGGCCGGTCAGGTCACGGTAGCCACGCTGATGCAGGCCTTCGCCGCTGAGATCCAGTGCGACGCTGGCAGTATCACGTTGCAGGAAGACGTTTACGCGGATATCCGGTTGCTGTTTCGCCACATTCGGCCGTTCATCCATTTTGCGGGTAAAGCTGTCGACGATGGCGTCTTTCACTTTCAATGCGCCGTACTGGCTGTTACGGATTTCGTCATTCAGACCGCTGAAATGCACGGCGAAGGTTTTTTCCACGCCAAAGACGGACGGCCAGTCAATCGCCATCACGCCGAGATACAGATCCAGATCGCTGTGAACCTTAAATTCGTTCAGCGGTAACAGAATGCGCGAAGCCAGACGGCTCCAAAGTAAGCTGCGGTATAGCAGGCGATCGTCACCTTCAAAATGCACCCCTCCCTGCACAACTTTGCAGGCTTGCGCACCCAGCGTTTCCAGTTCGCTTTTTAACAGTTCTTCCAGTCCACGCGCCGTGCTGGCAAACAAAGAGTTCATATCGACATATCACCAAAAATAAAATTGTTGCGCATTATAGCTAATCCCCGCCTCTTGTCATAAAGTCTCTGGTTGTTCATAAGACTTTACATGCTGAGAGGCAGTCTTCAGTGCCCATTCTTTCACGTTTATTTGTTCATCCGGTCAAATCAATGCGTGGCCTGCAGGTTTCACACTCGCTGGTTACGGCAACCGGTCTGGCGTTTGATCGCCAGTTCATGATTACCGATCCGCAAGGCATGTTCATTACAGCCCGCCAGTATCCGAATCTGGTCCTGTTCACGCCGGTTTTATTACCCGATGGTCTGATGATTTCAGCCCCGGAAGGCGAAAGTATCACCGTCAAATTTCGAGATTTCGCAGGCGTTAGTTCGCCGACAGAAGTCTGGGGCAATCAGTTTACCTCACTCATCGCGCCGGAACCTGTAAATCGCTGGTTAACGGGTTATTTAAATCATGACGTACAGTTGCGCTGGGTTGGCGAAGAACCCACACGCCGGGTGAAAAAACATCCGGAAGTGCCGCTGTCGTTCGCTGACGGATTCCCGTATTTGCTCATCAATGAAGCCTCGATGCAGGATTTACAGCACCGCTGCCCGGGCGGGGTCAGGATTGAACAGTTCCGCCCAAACATCGTGGTCAGCGACGCGCCAGCCTATGCCGAAGACACCTGGCAGACGATACGCATCGGGGACGTTGTTTTTGATCTGGTGAAACCATGCAGCCGTTGTATCCTGACCACTGTCAGCATTGAAAAAGGTCGCAAACATCCGCGTGGCGAACCCCTGAGAACCTTGCAGGGCTACCGTACAGCCAGCGACGGCGATGTGGATTTTGGTCAAAACATGATCGCCCGCAACGGTGGCGTGATACGCACAGGCGACAGTGTTCAGGTGCTGGCAACCAAGCCGCCACGTCCGTATAGCGCAGGCGATGTTATTGAAAATGTGCAAGCACCAAAAACCACCGCACAGAACATCAGTATTGATTATCAGGGAACGCAGTTTACCGGCAATAATCAGCAGATTTTGCTCGAACAGCTGGAATTACAAGGATTACGTATCCCCTATTCCTGTCGTGCCGGAATTTGTGGCGCATGCAGAATGACGTTGAAAGCAGGGAAAGTCTCGCCGCTGAAAGAGAGTGCGGTGGGAAAAGACGGAACGATATTGTCGTGCAGCTGTATTCCGGCCTCGGATATCGTGCTCGGCTAAAAATATTCCGCAATTACCCAAAATAGGTCGGGTGACAGGAAAACGGCAAGAGAAGGAATCCCGATGAGCTTACACAGGTAAGTGATTCGGGTGACTGTGCGCAGCCAACGCATCTGCAACTTGAAATATGAAGGGTAATTTATACTGCCTGATCGTAGACATCACTGTCGACCCGGAATGCCGCTGGCATTAACCGGTCATGCATCACTTTGATTGCGTCACCCAGCACCATGCCACGCCCTGCCACCGTCAGTCGCTCCTGCGCCAGCAGGCACAGACTGGCATTATCACCCGATTCCACTACCAGCAACGTGGCCTGTTCACCGCTTTCCATCACCTGCACCTGAGCAAGCTGACCGTTAGCGGGCTGGAAAGGACGCATCTGCTGACTAAAATGCCAGCTCTTTGGCATCAGCGGTTTTAAAAAACGGTAAGCGACTAAAGCATTCAACACTAATTCAGCACGTTGTTCAGCCGCGAGACGAATATGTTTGCACTGTTCTTCAAAATCAAAATAGAGCGCCGCATCATCGACACAAAATGACATATTTCCAAAGGCATCAGGGGTTAGCATTTTAGCAGGGAAACGGGAACGGAAAATCATACCATTGGCGAGATCCAGCATAAGCCGGTCATGTTGCTTATCAAAATACCAACGCCAATTATCATCGGGTTTAATCTTCATTTCGTCATCCTGTTTGCCCTCGTGCCTTCTGTCTGGATTCATTACCGCCTAATCTGTAAGAATAGATTTTTCAGTACTGAAACGATATCAGACAAATCCTGAGCCTGAATTACGGTCAGTGGACAAAATATAGACGAGCCGGGTTAATAAATAAACCCCTGACTCGTCTTCAGGATAAAAAATATTAGAGATGGGTAACAATATCTTTGATCAGGCCTGGGCCTTTAAAGATAAAGCCGGAATAGATTTGAATTAAGGAAGCGCCTGCCGCCATTTTTTCACGCGCCGCAGTTAATGAATCAATACCGCCAACACCAATAACAGGCAGGCGTCCTTGTAATTCATTAGAGAGCATGCGGATGATTTCTGTACTGCGAAGTTGTACCGGGCGCCCGCTCAGGCCACCGACCTGGTCACAATGATTCAGCCCCTGAATGAGTTTACGATCGAGTGTGGTATTCGTCGCAATGACGCCATCCATATTATGACGGACTAAACTGTCAGCTATTTGGATCAGTTCTTCCTCAGAAAGATCCGGCGCGATCTTTACGGCAACAGGCACATATTTTTGGTGGCGTTGCTGTAGCTCAAGCTGTTTATTCTTAATCGCTGCCAGCAAATCATCCAGCGCTTCACCGTATTGCAGTGAGCGTAATCCGGGGGTGTTAGGTGATGAAATATTCACCGCAATATAACCTGCGTACGGATATACCTTTTCCATACAGGTCAGATAATCCTCTTTACCCTGCTCGACCGGTGTATCTTTATTCTTGCCAATATTAATCCCCAGGACGCCGCCAAAGTGTGATTTTTTGACGTTATTCACCAGATTATCCACGCCATGATTATTGAAACCCATGCGATTAATCAGGCCTTCAGCTTCAACAATACGGAATAAACGTGGCTTATCATTTCCGGCCTGCGCACGCGGAGTCACGGTACCGACTTCAATAAATCCAAAGCCCATTGCCCCGAGCGCGTCAATACATTCGCCGTCTTTATCCAGGCCAGCAGCCAGCCCCAGAGGGTTCTTAAAGGATAATCCCATGCAGGTCACGGGCCTGGCCGGCACTGACTGGCGGATTAAAAATTCAAAGGGGGTGCCGGAAATACGGCTCAGCTGACGAAAGGTTAACTCGTGGGCTCGCTCTGGATCGAGCTGAAACAGTGCTTTCCTGACAAGAGGATAATACATGGAGACTCCTGGATTCCCGGTGGCTAGACGGGGCGGTATTATTGACTAAGCGCCGGACAATTGGAAATGATAACCGGCATATTGGCTAAATAATTGCTCCGTTAAGCAAACGATTACTTTTTAGTTACCTTTACTTCACTTTTCTTCTCTTTCCCGCCATCGCTGCGCTGCGCACTTAACACGCACTTTATCTGATTTAAAACTTTCTATAGCCAAAATTGAGATTTCCGCTCCGCCGCCTCTGCCTGCTAGGTTTACCTCACTTCGTTAATAAAAATGATAGTTCTATAACAGATTGTTATAAGGAATAAGCAAATGCGTGTAGTCACCCTGGCAGGTAGCCCGCGACAACCCTCCCGCTCCTCTTCGCTGCTGGCGCTCAGCCACCAGTGGCTGGCAAGTCGTGGTGTTGAAGTCTTCACCTATAATATTCAGGATTTCTCAGCTGACGATCTGCTGTTCGCTAATTTTGGCAGCCCGCAGCTGAAGCAGTTGAATGCGGAACTGGCACAAGCAGATGGCCTGATCGTCGCCACACCGGTATATAAAGCTTCTTTTTCCGGAGCACTGAAAACTCTGCTCGATTTACTGCCTGAACGCGCACTTGATCATAAGGTAGTGCTGCCGCTGGCCACCGCCGGATCCATCGGCCATATGCTGGCCGTCGATTACGCATTGAAACCGGTTCTTGCCTCGCTGAAAGCACAGGAAGTTTTGCAGGGCGTTTTCGCCGATGACAGCCTGATTACTGACTATCAGACATTCCCCGCCACGCTGGCCCCCGCACTGGAAGAGCGTCTGATTGAATCTCTGGAAAATTTCTATCTGGCGCTGAGCCGCCGGCGTCCGCAGCAACCCTCTGTTGCATCACTTTCTGCGCAAGCCCTGCGTGTCTGAGTTAAAAAGGACTTAATCATGCCTGCTTCTGTCTCTTTATTACGCCGCTTCCCTGTTGTGATCAGCCTGCTGGCCAGCCTTTTGCTCAGCGGTACCGCCACGGCTCAGGAAAAGGATCCGGCGCAATTGCGTATTGCCTACCAGAAAGGATCTGTCGGACTGGTGCTGGCGAAATCTCATCAGTTGCTGGAAAAACGTTTCCCGGACACCAAAATCAGCTGGGTAGAATTTCCTGCCGGCCCCCAAATCCTTGAAGCCCTGAACGTCGGGAGTATTGATCTGGGCGGTACCGGTGATTTGCCGCCGTTGTTCGCGCAGGCCGCGGGCGCGGATTTGCTGTATATCGGCTCTGAACCGCCGAAACCGAAAGCGGAAGTCATTCTGGTCGACAGCAACAGCCCGATCAAAACCGTGGCAGATCTTAAAGGCCATAAAGTCGCTTTCCAGAAAGGTTCCAGCTCTCACAACCTTTTGCTGCGCGCCCTGCAACAGGCAGGCCTGAAATTCAGCGATATCCAGCCGGTGTATCTGACGCCTGCTGATGCGCGCGCCGCCTTCCAGCAACATGACGTGGATGCCTGGGCCATCTGGGATCCGTACTATTCGGCTGCCCTTGTTGAGGGTGATGTCCGTGTTCTGACCGACGGCTCGACACTGCATCAGACCGGCTCCTTCTATCTCGCACCGAAAAAATATACCGAAGCCAATCCTCAGTTTATCAGCCAGGTTCTGGAGGTGTTGACGCAGGCGAATGCGCTGACCAAAACCGACCGTGAGCAAAGTATCAAACTGCTTTCCCTGTCAATGGGACTGCCGGAAAAGGTAGTGGCGTCCTATTTGGATCATCTGCCGGATATGCCTATCACGCCGGTCAGCAACGAAACAGAGAAACGCCAGCAACAAACCGCCGATTTGTTCTATCAGAACCACATTTTACCTAAGCCGGTTGAGATTAAAGATCGCATCTGGAAACCGGCCGTACAAGCTAACTGAATAGCTATTTAGCCGCCGCTGAGCGGTAACGAATCGCAAACTTTGAGAGGAACATAAAGATGAGTCTGAACGTATTCTGGTTTTTACCTACCCATGGCGATGGCCGCTATTTAGGCACTGAAGAAGGAGCCCGCGTCGTCGACCACGGTTATCTTCAACAGATCGCGCAAGCGGCTGATCGCTTAGGTTTCGGCGGTGTGCTGCTACCGACCGGCCGTTCATGCGAAGATTCATGGCTGGTAGCCGCCTCGCTGATCTCCGTCACGCAGCGGCTGAAATTTCTGGTCGCACTGCGCCCGGGCATTATTTCCCCTACCCTGGCAGCCCGTCAGGCCGCGACGCTCGACCGGCTTTCAGGGGGACGCGCCCTGTTTAATCTGGTGACGGGTGGTGATCCGGCTGAACTGGCCGCAGAAGGTTTACACCTCAACCATAAGGAACGTTATGAAGCGTCAGCGGAATTTACCCGTATCTGGCGTCGTGTTCTGGAAGGCGAAACCGTCGATTACGAAGGCAAACACATTCAGGTAAAGGGCGCGAGTCTGATGCATCCACCGGTCCAATACCCTCGTCCGCCACTGTATTTCGGCGGGTCTTCTGACGAAGCGCAGGATCTGGCTGCCGAGCAGGTTGAACTGTATCTGACCTGGGGCGAGCCTCCGGCGCTGGTGAAAGAAAAAATTGAGCAGGTCCGCGCCAAAGCGGCTGCAAAAGGCCGCACCGTGCGTTTCGGTATTCGACTGCACGTAATTGTACGTGAAACTACCGAAGAAGCCTGGCGTGCTGCCGACAAACTGATCGCCAACGTGGATGACGAAACTATTCAACGCGCCCAGGCAGCTTTCGCTAAAACCGATTCCGTCGGCCAGCACCGGATGGCAGCATTGCACGGCGGCGACCGCAACAAACTGGAAATCAGCCCGAATCTCTGGGCCGGCATCGGTCTGGTCCGTACCGGAGCAGGAACGGCGCTGGTAGGTGATGGGCCGACAGTCGCCGCACGTATGCAGGAATATGCAGATCTGGGTATCGATACCTTTATTTTCTCCGGTTATCCGCATCTGGAAGAAGCGTATCGCGTCAGTGAATTGCTTTTCCCGCATCTGGATCTGGCAAAACCTGAAGACGACAGTACCGTGAAGAAAGCCATCTTGCCGCGTGGCGAACTGGTTGCTCATGACTTTGCGACCAAGCGCACTGCCAGCCAGCACTGAGGAGAGCAGAAATGACAACGACACAACGCTGGCTGAACCGTGCAGCGCCGTGGGTGGTGCCGGTGGTTTTGATCGGTGGCTGGCAGCTGGCTGTCGAAGCAGGCTGGTTATCCAACCGCATTCTGCCCGCACCGAGCGCAGTGGTGGAAGCTTTCTGGACGCTGGCCAAAAGCGGTGACCTTTGGCAGAACCTGAAAATCAGTACCTTTCGCGCACTGACTGGTTTCGCCATCGGTGGCAGCCTCGGGTTGCTGCTCGGCTTTATTACCGGGCTTTCCCGCTGGGGTGAGCGCCTGCTCGACAGCTCTTTGCAAATGCTGCGAAACATTCCACATCTGGCGCTGATCCCGTTGGTGATCCTGTGGTTCGGCATTGACGAGTCCGCGAAGATTTTCCTGGTGGCGCTGGGGACGCTGTTCCCGATTTATCTCAATACCTACCACGGCATCCGCAATATTGACCGTGGTCTGCTTGAGATGTCGCGCAGCTACGGGCTTTCCGGTTTCCCATTGTTTATTCAGGTGGTATTACCGGGCGCGTTACCGTCAATTATGGTTGGCGTACGATTTGCGCTGGGGTTTATGTGGCTGACGCTGATTGTGGCTGAAACCATTTCCGCGAACTCCGGGATTGGTTATCTGGCGATGAATGCCCGCGAGTTTTTACAAACTGACGTCGTGGTTGTCGCCATCGTGCTTTACGCCATTCTTGGCAAACTGGCCGATGTCCTTGCCCGCCTGCTGGAAAGTGTCTGGCTGCGCTGGCACCCTGCTTATCAGAAGAAACAAGGAGATGCCGCATGAATGCCCCCGCTCGTATCCCGCAAGGCACGCCGGTGACACTGTCCGGCATCACAAAAAAATACGGCAACCGCGCCGTGCTGAACGATATCAATCTGCGCATACCACCCGGCCAGTTTGTCGCCGTCGTCGGGCGCAGCGGCTGTGGCAAAAGCACCCTGTTGCGGTTGCTGGCCGGACTGGAGAAAACCACGCAAGGCGAATTGCTCAGTGCCAGCGCACCGCTGAGTCAGGTGCGTGAAGATACGCGTCTGATGTTTCAGGATGACCGCCTGCTGCCCTGGAAGAAGGTGATTGATAACGTAGGATTAGGCCTGAAAGGCCCGTGGCGTGAAGCCGCACAGGCTGCGCTGGAAGAAGTCGGGCTGGCAGATCGCGCCAACGACTGGCCGTCGGCATTATCCGGCGGACAGAAACAACGTGTGGCACTGGCACGTGCACTTATCCATCGTCCCCGGCTGTTATTGCTGGATGAACCGCTGGGTGCACTGGATGCGCTAACGCGCATCGAAATGCAAAGCCTGATTGAACGCTTATGGCAGCAACATGATTTCACCGTGCTGCTGGTGACGCACGATGTCAGCGAAGCCGTGACCGTTGCTGACCGCGTGATCCTTATCGATCAGGGGCAGATTGGCATGGATTTAACGGTTGATTTACCGCGTCCGCGCCGTAAAGGTTCTGCACGACTGGCAGAACTGGAGGCCGAAGTGCTGGAACGCGTACTGACGCCACAGACTGCGCAAAATATAGCTCAGGAAGCGAAACGCGCGCAGAACTGATTTCAGCTTTCAGTGGATCTAAAACCAAAAAAGGGCGATGTTTCCATCGCCCTTTTGCTTTGCTGCTGTTTATTCTGACAGGCTTGCCATAACAGGCAATTACGCCTCTAGCGCTTTGGTGATTTTTTCGAATAAATCACCGGACAGATTTTCCAGCCCTTTCAGTTGTTCAAGTGCCTGACGCATCAGCGCCTGACGGTGCTGATCGTAACGCTTCAGACGGACCAACGGCTCAATCATACGCGCCGCCACCTGCGGGTTACGGGTATTAAGATCGGTGAGCATTTCAGTCAGGAACTGATAGCCACTGCCGTCTGTGGCGTGGAATGCACGAGGATTCGCCGAGGCAAACGCACCGATTAATGAACGAACCCGGTTCGGATTGCCCATGCTGAATGAACGGTGGTTAAGCAGTGAACGGACTTTCTCCAGTACATCGGCTGCCGGGCTGGTCGCCTGCTGGATAAACCATTTATCCATGACCAGACCGTCGTGATGCCAGCGCTCATCGTAAGCCGCCATCAGTGATTCACGGCAAGGCAACTGTGCGGAAACTGCCGCAGACATCGCCGCCAGCGAATCTGTCATGTTATCAGCCTGCTCAAACTGAGTTTTAATCAGTTGGTCAGCCAGTGCCACATCGGCAAAGGCCAGATAATGCAGACAGGTATTGCGCAGCGAACGCTTACCGATATCTTCATGCACCACGCGGTACGCAGGCAGACGGTTAGCGTTGTAAACCGCCAGGAATTCATCCGCCATTTCGGTGGCCAGACAACGGGTGATGGCATCGTGAACGGCGCTGATCGCTTGCGGATCGATAATGTCGAACAGTTCAGCGATTTCATTTTCAGACGGCAGGGTCAGGATCTGCGCCGCCAGCGCCGGATCGATATTCTCATCCAGCAATACTGCACGGAACGCATCCGCGACATGCAGCGGCAGAGACAATGGCTGTTTCTGCTGGTGACGTGCCACGTTCAATTTGATGTAGGTTGCCAGCAGGCTTTGTGCAGCGTCCCATCGCGCAAAATCGTTACGCGCATATTTCATCAGGAAAGTCAGCTGATGATCGCCCCATTTGTAATCAAGCTTCACCGGCGCAGAGAATTCACGCAGTAAAGAAGGCACCGGCGGGTATGCCACGTCGTCAAAGATGAACGTTTGCTCCGCTTCAGTGACATTCAGCACGTTACTGACCGTCTGACCGTTTTGCTTGAGCGCAATGACATTGCCCTGCGGGTCATACAATTCAATATCCAGCGGAATATGCAGAGGCAGTTTTTCATTCTGATCAGGCGTTGCCGGGGTGTTCTGGCTGACTGTCAGGGTGTACTGCTGTTTTTCCACGTCATAATCGTCACGCACGGTCAGTACGGGTGTACCGGACTGGCTGTACCAGCGGCGGAACAGAGAAAGATCAACGTTTGAGGCATCTTCCATCGCCTGCACAAAATCGTCACAGGTTGCCGCGCTGCCATCATGACGCTCAAAATACAGCTGCATCCCGGCCTGGAATTTCTCTTCGCCCAGCAGGGTGTGAAGCATACGGATAACTTCTGAACCTTTCTCATACACCGTCAGGGTGTAGAAGTTGTTCATTTCGATAACTTTTTCCGGACGAATCGGGTGAGCCATCGGGCTGGCATCTTCGGAGAATTGTGCGCCACGCATTACGCGGACGTTATCAATACGGTTAACCGAGCGCGATCCCAGGTCTGAGCTGAATTCCTGATCACGGAATACGGTCAGGCCTTCTTTCAGGCTCAGCTGGAACCAGTCGCGGCAGGTGACGCGGTTGCCGGTCCAGTTATGGAAATATTCGTGGCCGATCACTGCTTCGATACCGAGGTAATCTTTGTCGGTCGCGGTTTCCGCTTTCGCCAGCACGTATTTGGAGTTAAAGACGTTCAGTCCTTTGTTTTCCATCGCGCCCATGTTGAAGAAATCAACGGCGACAATCATAAAGATGTCGAGATCGTATTCGAGATTGAAACGGGTTTCGTCCCATTTCATGGATTGCTTGAGGGATTCCATGGCCCAGTCCGCACGATCCAGATTACCGCGATCGACAAACAGTTCCAGTGCCACATCGCGGCCGGAGCGGGTTTTGAAGGAATCGCGCAAAACATCAAAATCACCGGCTACCAGCGCGAACAGGTAACAAGGTTTCGGGAACGGATCCTGCCATTTGATCCAGTGTTTACCGCCTTCCAGCTCCCCCTGTTCAATACGGTTGCCGTTGGACAACAGATACGGATAACGGGCTTTATCCGCCACAATGCGGGTGGTAAAACGCGCGAGAACATCCGGGCGATCCAGATAATACGTAATGTGGCGGAAACCTTCGGCTTCACATTGCGTACAAAGTGCTTCGCCGGAAAGATACAATCCTTCGAGTGCGGTGTTTTTCGCCGGATGAATTTCGTTAACAATCGCCAGTTCAAAGGCTTCCGGCAGGCCGGTGATTTCCAGCGCGCCTTCTTTGAGCTGATATTTCGGCCAGTCCTGACCGTTAATTTTCAGGCTGACAAGCGTCAGATCTTCGCCGTTGAGCACCAGCGGAGCCCCTTCTGCGCCCTGTCGTTTAATCTGACTGATGGCGGTCACAAGGGTCTTCTGTGCATCAAGCTCGAAATTAAGGTCAATGTCCGTGATGGTATAGTCCGGTGCACGATAATCGTGGCGGAATTTGGCTTGTGGCAGTTGAGTCATAAAAAACCTTTTGACGTTTCTGTTGTTAAGAGTGATGACGATATAAGTTGATGAAGCAGGTTCTGTCAGCCAGCAAATGGCTGCACAGCGCACCGGACGACCTTCATACTTTTTTATCTTTAAACTCTAACACAGGCATCGGGAAATCCCAGATTGTTGCCAGTTTGTGAGTGCGTATGCGCACCTTTCAACCAAAACACAGAAATTTCTCTAAAACTGTGGTTTTGGCGCATCCCGCAGAGACACAACTGTCATGCACATTTTTCGTATAGCTTCATTATATTCAGCATGCCGATCGTCATGCTGATCCCCGGTATTTTCTGGTCTAAAACCCGCGATACCTATCCGGAAAACCTCCGGCCGTTTACTATCGTGAACAAACGTAGCAAAAAACTCATAAGAAAAACGGGGTTTAATCGCCCCGGTTTTTTCTTTCTTAATGTCAGGTTGATTAAATTTCTGTAATCAATTTGTGCTTTTTTTAAGCCGGGGAATCGCCAGATTGCCCATATTACCTATGGTTAAGCACATTTAGGCCTCGACCAGTCCCTGACAATTATGATGTGATGAGGGTTCTTTGACGGGATAATACGGTATACTTCACAGACTTTGCTGTTTTATCCCGAACGTTTTTTTTACGGAACGGTTGTTTGTGTTCAAACACTCAGTTTCTGACGAGGATGCTGTAAACGCGCTATGACTTCATACGCCTCCCCGATTTTGACTTCGCTGTTAGATACCGATGCCTACAAGCTTCATATGCAGCAAGCAGTCTACCATCGCTACCGCAACATCAGCGTCGTGGCCGAGTTCCGTTGTCGTGGTGATGAACTGCTGGGCGAATACGCCAGCGAGATCCGCCAGCAAATTCAGATGATGAGTCAGCTGGCGCTGACGGACGACGAGTTCACCTACCTTTCAGGTCTGCCTTTCTTCACGGAGGATTACCTGAACTGGCTGAAAATCTTCCGCTACAATCCTGAACATGTCATGGTTTCCGATCGCAACGGACATTTACATGTGCGCATCGAGGGCCCGTGGCGGGAAGTGATCATGTGGGAAGTGCCGCTGCTCGCGGTCATCAGTGAGGTTGTCCATCGCCAGCGCTCACCACACGTAACAGCGCAAATGGCGGTGGATCAGTTGCGTAAAAACCTCGCCAGTTTTAAACAACAGGCTGCCGATATTGATCTCCGCGCGTTCCGTCTGATGGATTTTGGCACGCGTCGACGTTTTTCCGGTGACGTTCAGGAAGCCATCGTCAGCACGCTGAAAAATGAATTCCCTTATCTGGTCGGCACCAGTAACTACGATTTAGCACATAAATTGCAGCTGACACCGGTCGGCACACAAGCCCATGAATGGTTCCAGGCGCATCAGCAAATCAGCCCGGTGCTGGCTAACAGCCAGCGTGCGGCGTTGCAGGCCTGGCTGGATGAATATCCGGATCAACTGGGAGTTGCCCTCACCGACTGCATAACGATGGATGCTTTCCTGCGTGATTTCGGCAGCAAATTCGCTCATGCCTACCAGGGGCTGCGCCATGATTCCGGGGATCCGTTTGAATGGGGCGAAAAAGCGATAGCGCATTATCAGTCTCTGGATATCGACCCGATGACCAAAACGCTGGTGTTCTCCGACAATCTTGATCTGGACAAAGCGTTACATCTGTATCGCCATTTCCATCAACGGGTGAATCTGATATTCGGAATTGGTACGCGCCTGACATGTAATATTCCGGACGTGAAGCCGCTGAATATTGTCATTAAGCTGGTGCAGTGCAATGGCAAACCTGTCGCGAAACTTTCGGACAGCCCGGGCAAAACAATGTGTCAGGATAAAGCTTTTGTTCAGGCCCTGCGTAAAGCTTTCGATCTGCCGCTGGTGAAAAAAGCTTCCTGACTCTCCCTAAAGTGCCGGAAATGCATCCGGCGCTTTATTCGGATTTCTTTCCTTTATATAGTTGCGATCTAATTCTGCTCGGCTTTTATTCACCCTCTCAATATTTGCCCCCGTTCCCTGCATTTGCGCCACAATTCTTGGCCGCTGACGACGATTTCTGCTTGTGTCCTGAGAAAGCCTAAGTAACATAGCAAAATCCCTATTTACAGGGTGTCCAATATTTCTTAGCCAACATATATAAAGAAAGAGAGAAATCTATGAGCGTTGTGCCTGTAGTCGACGTACTGCAAGGCCGTGCTGCGGTTGACAGTGAAGTCACCGTACGCGGTTGGGTACGTACCCGGAGAGATTCTAAAGCTGGTATCTCATTCGTCGCCGTTTATGACGGCTCCTGCTTTAATCCTTTACAGGCCGTCATCAATAATTCTCTGCCCAATTATCAGGAAGATGTATTACGTCTGACGACGGGTTGTTCAGTAGAAGTGACCGGTACTGTTGTCGCCTCACCTGGCGAAGGCCAGAGTTTTGAGCTGCAGGCAACTGCCGTCAAAGTTGTTGGCTGGGTGGATGACCCTGATACATATCCGATGGCGGCAAAACGCCACAGCATCGAATACCTGCGTGAAGTGGCTCACCTTCGCCCGCGCACCAACCTGATCGGTGCTGTTGCCCGTGTGCGCAACACCCTCTCCCAGGCCATTCACCGTTTCTATCATGAAAACGGTTATTTCTGGGTATCCACACCGCTGATCACGGCCTCCGATACCGAAGGTGCAGGTGAGATGTTCCGCGTATCCACCCTGGACTTGCAAAACCTGCCGCGTACCGACAAAGGCGAAATTGACTTCAGCGAAGATTTCTTCGGCAAAGAAGCATTCCTGACGGTGTCCGGCCAGCTGAACGGCGAAACTTATGCCTGTGCGCTGTCAAAAGTTTATACCTTCGGTCCGACTTTCCGTGCAGAAAACTCTAACACCAGCCGTCACCTTGCGGAATTCTGGATGGTAGAACCGGAAGTCGCATTTGCCACGTTGGATGACATCGCAGCACTGGCCGAAAATATGCTTAAATATGTTTTCAAAGCCGTTTTAGACGAACGTGCAGATGATATGGCCTTTTTCGCTGACCGTGTAGACAAAGATGCTGTTGCGCGCCTGGAGCGATTTGTAACATCCGATTTCGCCCAGGTGGACTATACCGACGCAGTAGAAATATTAATGAATTGTGGTCAGAAATTCGAAAACCCGGTTTCATGGGGCGTCGATCTTTCTTCTGAGCATGAACGTTATCTTGCAGAACAGCATTTCAAAGCGCCGGTAGTGGTTAAAAACTATCCGAAAGATATTAAAGCTTTTTATATGCGTATGAATGAAGATGGTAAAACCGTCGCAGCAATGGATGTTCTGGCTCCGGGCATCGGCGAGATTATTGGTGGCTCTCAGCGTGAAGAACGTCTGGATGTTCTGGACGCCCGTATGGCTGAAATGGGACTGAATAAAGAAGATTACTGGTGGTATCGCGATCTTCGTCGCTACGGTACTGTTCCGCATTCAGGTTTCGGCCTCGGTTTTGAACGTTTAGTCGCCTATGTGACCGGTGTTCAAAACGTGCGTGACGTGATCCCGTTCCCGCGTACCCCACGTAATGCAACCTTCTAATTAATTAAAATATTTTTAATTAACAGAATAGTTACAAAACTAAGGCCAGCTTTGCTGGCCTTAGTCATTTTCAAAGATAGATCCCTGTCACAAAGTTCCGTAAAATACACATTTTGAAATACATTTTTTCCAACTGAAACATATTTAGTAATTTAGTAGCATTTTCGCTATGGATTAAGCTCACCACGGATGGAATAGTGCGTTCAGACACAGGAGACACCAAACTTTCGCGAATAGTTCCGTAAAGAATTATTTAAGGCAGTGGCAGGTGTCCAAATAAAACCAATGAGGGTAATAATAATGATGAAGCGCAATATTCTTGCAGTGGTAATCCCTGCTCTGTTAGTTGCTGGTGCAGCTAATGCAGCTGAGATCTATAACAAAGATGGCAACAAACTGGATCTGTACGGTAAAGTTGACGCCCGTCACACCTTCTCTGACAATGCTGGCGACGATGGCGACCAGACCTATGTCCGTTTCGGCTTCAAAGGCGAAACTCAAATTACTGACCAACTGACCGGTTACGGCCAGTGGGAATACAACGTTCAGGCTAACCACGCAGAAAGCGCTGGCGACGAAGGCAACAAAACGCGTCTGGGCTTCGCAGGTCTGAAATTCGGTGATGCAGGTTCTTTCGACTACGGTCGTAACTACGGCGTAATCTACGACGTAATGTCCTACACCGACCAATTGCCAATCTATGGCGATGACACTATGTACCAGAACAACGACAACTTCATGATTGGTCGTGGTAATGGCATGGCAACTTACCGTAACAGCAACTTCTTCGGTCTGGTTGACGGCCTGAGCTTCGCAGTACAGTACCAGGGCAAAAACCAAAACGATCGTGATGGCCATGACTTTGCTGCTGATGGTACCGACTTGGGTGTTCCAGGAAGTGCAACTAAAGACCAGAATGGTGACGGTTGGGGTTCTTCGGTAGCTTATGCTATCGGCAACTCTGGCGTTAGCGTAAGTGGTGCTTACTTCTCATCTAACCGTACTAACTCTCAGAAACTTGATGGTAACGGTGACAAAGCTTCCGCATATGCATTGGGCGCGAAATATGACGCTAACAACCTGTACCTGGCAGCATTCTACGGTGAATCCGAGAACACCACCATCTATGGCGGAGACTTCAACCAAGTTGCTAACAAAACTCAAAACTTTGAAGTTGTAGCGCAATACCAGTTTGATTTCGGCCTGCGTCCTTCCATTGCTTACCTGCAGTCCAAAGGTAAAGATCTTAATGCGTTGGGTACTGGCTTTGCAGGCGGTGATGCTGACTTGGTTAAATACGTAGAAGTTGGTACTTACTACTACTTCAACAAAAACATGTCTACCTATGTTGACTACAAAATCAACCTGTTGGACGACAACAGCTATACCCGTACCGCTGGTGTTTCTACCGATGATGTTGTGGGTGTTGGTCTGCAATACCAGTTCTAATATCGCTTAACGATGCGCTTACGGGCGTAGCAAAGTGGATATCAAGGCAGAGCTTCGGCTCTGCCTTTTGCATTTGTGTATGTTTGAAAATATCGTTTTTCCACCCTCGCCCATAAATTATTTTAATCTCCCACGCCTTCTCACAACTCTGCTTTCTTTTTGCCGCAAACGGTTGGCAAACGGGGGCGCTGGCGTTACCCTGAAGCCCTCTTTCGTCATATCAGGCTATGGAATTTTCCGACATGTTTGAAAAAATCACTGCAGCACCTGCTGATCCTATTCTGGGTCTTACCGATCTTTTCCGCGCTGACGATCGCTCAGATAAAATAAATCTGGGGATTGGTGTTTATAAAGACGAAACAGGTAAAACGCCGGTTCTGGCCAGCGTGAAGAAAGCCGAACAATTTCTGTTGGAAAATGAATCTACTAAAACCTATCTGAGTATTGACGGGTTGCCTGATTTTGCACATTGCACACAGGAACTGCTGTTTGGCCAGGACAGCGCGATTATTGCTGATAAACGGGCACGTACCGCGCAGACTCCGGGCGGCACTGGCGCTCTGCGTATCGCAGCAGATTTCATCGCTACGCAAACCAGCGCCAGGCGCGTGTGGGTAAGCAATCCAAGCTGGCCGAACCATAAAGGCGTGTTCTCTGCTTCAGGTCTGGAAGTCATGGAATACCACTACTATGATGCCGTCAATCACAGCCTTGATTTCGATGGCATGCTGAAAAGTCTGAGCGAAGCTAAAGCAGGCGACGTGGTACTGTTCCACGGTTGCTGCCACAACCCAACCGGTATCGATCCTACTCAGGAACAATGGGCACAACTGGCAGAATTGTCTGTGAGCAACGGCTGGTTACCGTTGTTCGATTTCGCTTATCAGGGCTTTGCAAAAGGTCTGGAAGAGGATGCGGCCGGTCTGCGTCTGTTCGTGGAAACACACAAGGAATTACTGGTCGCCAGCTCTTATTCGAAAAACTTCGGGTTATACAATGAACGCGTGGGCGCTTGTACATTAGTTGCGGCCGATGAAGAAACCGCCGATCGCGCCTTCAGTCAAATGAAATCGGTTATCCGTGCTAACTACTCCAACCCACCGTCACACGGTGCTGCGGTGGTAGCCACGATTTTGGGTAACGAAGCTTTGCGCACACTGTGGGAGCAGGAGCTGAGCGATATGCGTCTGCGTATTCATCGTATGCGTCAGCTGTTCGTCAGTACCTTGCAGGAAAAAGGCGCTCAGCAAGATTTCAGCTTTATTATCAATCAGAACGGGATGTTCTCTTTCAGCGGCCTGACCAAAGAGCAGGTATTGCGGTTACGCGATGAGTTCGGCGTGTATGCAGTCAACTCTGGCCGTATTAACGTTGCTGGCATTACACTCGAAAACATGGCACCGCTGTGTGAAGCCATCGTCGCGGTACTCTAAAAGATAAGTGGTGTTGCTCAATTAAAAAAGCCCGTCAGGTGGACTGACGGGCTTTTTGTTTTTGCTGATAAACAGCAAACGTCATCACCAGACCGGCATTTCATCCTGCAGGAACGGATTGGTTCTACGCTCATAACCAAAATCCGACATCGGGCCATGGCCGGGAATAAATACCATGTCATCGCCGAGCGGCAATAATTTCGTTTTGATGGAATGAATAAGCGCCTGATGGTCACCACGCGGGAAATCACTGCGGCCTACGCCACCTTTAAATATCACATCACCGGAAACGGCAATTCGCGCTTTATCATTGATGAAGACAATATGCCCCGGCGTATGGCCCGGGCAATGCAGCACGGATAAGATTTCCTCGCCGACATTCACTGAATCCCCTTCTTCCAGCCAGGTATCTGGCGTCAACGGATCACAATGGTCGAGGCCAAACATCTGGCTTTGGGTGGGCAGCGCATCCAGCAGGAATTGATCTTCTTTCTGAGGACCGATAACCGGTACCTGATAGTGAGCAGCCAGCTCTGCCGCTGCTCCTACGTGATCAAGATGACCGTGAGTCAGCAAAATTTGCGTAACCAATACACCTTTGGCAGAAACTTCCTGGATGATCCTTGCGGCTTCACCGCCCGGATCGACAATAGCAGCCTGATTGGTTTTAACACACCAAATCAGTGAACAGTTTTGGCTGAACGCCGTGACGGTAATTAAATGGATTTTCATAGAGCTCCACAAAATGGCCTGCACATTCCGGCAGGCCATTAATAACACACATCACCAGGTCCGCGCGGGACCGGTATCGATGTGCACAAAGTTACTTCGTGGATAATATCCTACACCACCCATCCGCATTTTTAATGCGGCTTTGCGGATATTGCTCAGTTCGATGCCCTGGATGTGGAAATCCATTGCCTGCCCGAGGGTGTGATAACTGTGCTTCGCTACCCCGCTTCCTGGCTCACGCATGCTGTTGTTTGTCGCCAGTGAGCGGTAACCCGAAATCAGCTGGACCGGTTTATTGGTTCCGCCGAGCATCACCTGCAAACGATAGAGATGATCGAACAACGCGGGATCGATCGATTTTACCTTTTCCGCACGATAGTCTCTGAACAGATGATTCAACCGGGCCAACTCATCCTTGTTGTAACGCTTTCCATCAAAAAACTCGGTTTTGAGGGTTTCGCCGGTATTTATATTGTTAACCACTAAAATACGCGGACGAGGTGTGGAAAGAGTGGCGAATGCACGACCTGGAAGTAATGCAATCCCCATAGCGGCACTGCCTAATGCCAGCCATTTACGGCGATGTGTGTCGATTTCATTCATGAACAGTTTACTATCCGGTAAGAGAGTCAAAAAAAGCTCTGATCTGAGCCGTTTTGAACCTTAACTGCCAATTTTCTGCGAGTCAAGGGGACCCATATAAGCAAAACGAGCGTGCCAGTGGCTCACGCTCGTCCGATGGCCAAATACTCTGACCCTTATCAGATTAGATTTACTGCATTTATTGAAGCAAAATTTCTGCCTGAGGCAGGATTTGTGCGCCGGATCTCACCGTTGAATCATAATTGTAAATATCTGTTCTGAACTGAGGCTTACCGTCATCTGCGACCCACGCCGTCAGATAAAACAGTTTTACCGGTATGTGATGGCGTATCGCTACATACGTGGTATTACCACCCTGCAATGTTGAAGAGATCCGCGTGTCATTCCAGCCCGCATCCTGCAATAACATATTGGCTAATTCAGACGCCTTATTCACCCTCACACAACCTGAACTCAGCGCACGAATATCTTTGCTGAACAGATTATGATTTGGCGTGTCATGCAGATAAATAGCATCAGAACTCGGCATATTAAATTTATACCGACCGAGGGAATTGCTCACGCCTGGTGCCTGACGGATGCGATATGGGAAATGGTTAGGCGATACCATTGCCCAGTCAATCATTGCAGGATCAATCACTTCCGCATCATTACTCCAGCCGGACAGCACCTGATAGCCATGTTGCTGGAAGTAACCGGGATTATTCATGGCTTTAGGCACGATATCTTCACGTATTAACGTAGTAGGCACATTCCATGGCGGATTGACTACCACATTATTCAGCGCACTGCTCATTAATGGCGTTTTACGACTTGGACGCCCGACAATCACCCGTGACGACAACACTTCATTACCATTGAGATAATAGGTGAGCTGATAGTTTGGAATATTCACCATGATGCCGGTGTTCACATTGCCAGGGAGAATGCGCAGGCGCTGAATATTCAGCGCCAGTAAGGTCGCACGCAATTGCGGAGAGGCGTTCAGCCACTGACGGGTACGTCCGCCAATAATACCGTCAGCTTCCAGTCCCTGCCATTTTTGAAAACGTTTAACGGCCTCCACTAAATCCGGCGTGTACTGATTGTGAGCAACAGCAACCGGCGGGTGAGTTGCTGGCGCTTCTGTCGACTGAACCGTTGGCAGAACATCTTGTACTGATGTTGCAGAAGGGCTGACGGCTGGCGTCGATTGCTGGGCCTTATCGGCGGTTTCATCAACAGACAGATCGTCATTTGCCGCGCTTCCCGGCGTGTCCGGAGCGATGGTTTCATCTGTCGGTTTAGGCACCCTGTTCTCTTCAGGCGATGCGACCATCATACCGGTGCGGGTCAGGATCTCCCGCAAAGCCGGGACATCGTCACTGATCTGATCCGGCCGCAAACTGGCTGATCCTGTCATGACCGGCCAGGGACGATTATCCGCCAGCATGGTCTTCAACGCATCATGCATCTTGGTGTAATAAGGATGCTGTGGCGCGAGAGTCGACAAATAGTGTGACGTATTGCCCTGACGCACAGCCAGCTGCCATTGATTAATCACCGTCAGTGATGGCGTCGTCATTTTGTAAGGCGTGGAACTGTATAACCACTTATCCCCGTTGGCTTCCACGCTGCTCGTAAACTGTAAATAACCCAGCATCGCATCTGATAACACGACGTCACGGGCCATGCCGGTGACTTGCGGATCCGTCAGCCATTTCACCCATTGCGTGAACTGAGGCTGGATACCAGATATGGCCAGTTCGGCCAACTGCTGCTGGAATATCTGAACGGTTTGGCGATCGTTCCACATGGGCTGCATATGATTTGCAGCATAAAGCGAAGACAGAGAAGACAGATACAACGGCCGGATGCCTCTGGGCAATAATTCTGCCTGCAACTGACTCATGCTCTGCACACTTGACAGTGTCGTTTTTCCTAATGGCAGTGTGGGCACGGTAGCCCATGCAGCCAACCACGGTGACAGACCGCCCGCCAGCAAGCAGCTGGCGACTAAAAACCTGAGAGACCTTTGATTCATTAACATCTTCCCTTGCCTCCCGATAAGGTGCCCAATTTCATCCCCAAAACTGAGCCTGCAGCTCTTGGATTAAGTATATAAAGAGAATTCTTTTTTTGCGTAGGAACTCAATGAAATAGAGCCCGCATGTCACGTAAAGACTCTAAGTCAGCTGTCAGTTTAAATAAAGCCTTCCGTTACGTGTTTATGAGTTGTTTTTAAGCATTCGCCTATAAATTACACAACACTTTAGCTTTGCCTTGCGCGGTATTTAGAGCATCACTGTTTTTTAAACAAATATAAGTGAAATGGGGGTAATTCTAATAAAAAGCCCCGGCGATCATAGGCCGGGGCTTTTAAAATCAATCAGCTGTTTTATCTGAAAATAATCAGGAAACGTCAGCTTCCGTATTGACCAGAGCAGGCTGTTCAGCGGCAAATCCACGCAAACCAACGACGTGTACATGCTCATTATTGCCAAAGACTTTACGCACCAGTTTATACGTCGTCCCTTTTTCCGGGCTGATGTTTTCCGGTGCTGCGATAATCAGTTGCATTTCCAGACGGTCGCAAAGCTCAAACAGTGTGGCAATAGATTTCGCATCCAGACGCGCGGCTTCATCGAGGAACAGCAGACGACAAGGCGAAATATCCTTTCCTCGCATACGGCTCGACTCATCTTCCCAGCTCTGAACAACCATTACCAGAATCGACATACCGGTACCGATCGCTTCACCTGTTGACAGCGCCCCGCTTTCTGCGCGCAGCCAGCCATCCGAACCCCGGTTTACTTCCACTTCCATTTCGAGATAGTTGCGGTAATCCAGAAGTTCTTCGCCAATAGTTTGCGGTGTGCGCTGACCCATATCAATTTGCGGGTTCAGACGCTGATAGAGTTTCG
Organism: Rahnella perminowiae; assembly: GCF_019049695.1. Lineage (NCBI taxonomy): Bacteria > Pseudomonadati > Pseudomonadota > Gammaproteobacteria > Enterobacterales > Yersiniaceae > Rahnella > Rahnella perminowiae. The sequence continues at coordinate 25,738 of NZ_JAFMOT010000182.1, read as the reverse complement.
CCAGCGCCTCCGAGAAAGTCAGACGGTTGCTGCTGAACAGGTCCTGATGCTGTTCCTGCTGTTCAGAAAGCACATCCAGCAGTCCCGCATGCGCTTCACGCACGTTCACATTCAGACGGACGCTTTTCACCTGACCAAACGCCACTGCCTGCAGCCCCTGGTTAAGCTGACGAATACGATTTTGTTCGCGCTGAATGGTTTTGCGGATGATATTTGCCACGCTGCGGGAACTGATCGCCAGTTGTTGCTCACGGGCTGTCAGCTCTTCGGTCAGACGTCCCAGCTCGATTTCCATCTGTTCAATCGCTTCAACCGGATCATCGGTACGAATAATATCCTGGCGGATACGTTCGCGCAGATGCTGATAGACGGCGATATAGAACTGGATTTTGCGCTCAGGGCGTTTCGGATCTTCGGACAGACGCAGCACATCGCGCAGATGTTCGTTATCAGACACCGCCAGACGCAGTGCACCCAGGGATTTATCTGACATGGAACGCAGTTCGTCGCCATCCATATAAGCCAGCTCACGGCGGTGCAGACGGCGTTCAACACCATTGTCTTTCACCAAACGCATCACCGCACACCAGCCCGCTTTTGCGGTCACAACCTGTTCGCGGCTCTGATGATAATCACGCTCAAGTTTGCGCAGTTTCTTCTGCAGGTTATCCATTTCTGCTTCGCAGAAGGTGATTTGCTTTTCAAGCTGATTACAGCGCGCACGGTTAGTACTGAGCGCGCTGTGCAGTTCGTCACGGCGGGTTTTGGCGCGTGCTTCCGCATTGGCATCCGCCTGAACGCCGATATCCTGTAATTCCTGACTCAGTTCCTTGAGCATATCGCGTTTGGCATCGAACGAACTTTTCAGCGAGGCCAGAACCTGACTGTACTGCGTCAGTTGCGTCTGATGCTGACGCATTTGTTCACGGGCGCGTGTACGTTCTGCTTCCGCATGTTCCAGACGCTGACGCAGTTTATCATTCAGGTCGCTGTTTTCATTGAGCATACCGGCAGAGTCGGTATAACTGAAGTGAGCACGGCGCTGAACCACTTCGGTCAGGGCAAATGCCTGCTGCTTCGCCAGTCGCTGTACATGCTGCGCCTGGGCGTAATCTTCTTTCAGTTGCTCATGCTGTTCCGGGTCGCTTTGCAGCACCGATACCAGCGGTTCCAGCTTGCTCAGTGAAACACCGTGCTGCTGAATGAAACGGGCGCAATCCTGCGCCTCTTCCATCTCTTCACGAATTTCTTCGACCCGATCAATCAGCGTCTCATCGCATAGCAAACCGACACGCGGCTGCAATTTATTGAGCATGCCGATAGCATCTTTCGCCTGCTCATATTGCTGGCGCTGTTGCTGATTTTGGCCTTCATGCGCATTAATGGCGCGTTCCAGCTCACCGCGGCGTCCGCTCAGGGTACGGATTTCAGCTTCAGGATCGGCATCGAACGCCACGGCTAAATGGCTGCCGATAAAGCGGCTGAACGCCTGATGTGCGCGCTGAATTTTCTGCACATCAAACGACAATGTCGCATAACGTTCTGACAGGCTTTCGCGTTCTTTATGCAGGGTTTCCAGACGGTTCTCACGCGCCGCACGGCCAAACAACGGCACTTGCGGGAAGTGAGAATAACGCCACTGACGATCACCCGTTTTAACCAGTACCGCACCCTGCATTTCTTCCACTTCGAACACGTTGTCATCAAATGACTGCGGATCCCCTTCGATGAGATAGAGATCTTCCGGGCAATCATCCAGACCGTCAAGTTGGTCGCGGATCAGAGATAAATCAGGTACCACAATTGCGTGACGGGACGGACCATACAATGCGGAGAAGTAAGGCGCATCGTCGATGGTGACATCGTCGTAAATTTCCGACAACAATACGCCACCGAAACGTTCTGCCAGCGCGATCATGCGGGAATCTTCCGCACCACTCGGCTGGCTGAGGCGGGTAATTTGCCCTTCAATGCGACGTTTGCGGGCAGCCACTTCGTCACGCTCAACTGTCGTTTCGCGTTCCGTTTCCAGAAGTTGCTGCATGTATTCGGTCACCTGCTGGCTGCTTTCCAGCGGTTCCTTACTTTGCTCGCTTAACTGACTGAGTGCTTCCTGCGCGGCCAGCCAGACGGGGGCACGGGCGGTCAGTTCACGAATGCGCGACTGGACACGTTCAAGCTCCTGGCGCATTTCCATGCGACGTTCACCTGCCTGCGACACCACACCCTGTAATTCTTCAATCTGAACTTCCAGCTCACGCTGCATTTCGTCCAGATCTTCAGGGTGCACATCCTGCCCCGTACGTTTGCAGAATTCCTGCAGCTGACGCTCAGCATCCTGCTGCTCACGCAGGCGGCCTTCAAGTTCGGACAACCGCATGCGCAGCGGTTCGACACGCTCAGCCTGATGCTGCCGGGAAGACCAGTCACGCAGTAATTCACGTGCCGTCTGCCAGGCTTCACTGCGGCTCACTTCACCGGCGATTTTCACCACCAACTGATAAGCGGTTTCAAACTGATTATGGGCGGCAGAAGCAACACTCATCTTCTGTTCCAGCATCAACAGGATTTCAGTGGCTTCCTGTTCTTTGCCCTGGAACGTTTCCAGCCATGTTTCGCTATTCTGAATGCTCAGATCGGGGATCTGACACAAGTCGCGCGCACGTTCAATGGCCTGTAACGCCTGCTGATACTGGATCGCACGGGTCTGCTGAACATCCAGCGCCTGCTGGTAATCGGCCAGCTGGCTTTTCAGCTCATCCACTTCCTGTTCAGCGGCCTCAGCGCGTGCTTCATATTCGGCGTGCTGCTCGCTGGCTTCGGCCACCACTTCGTTCTGCTCTTCCAGACGATACGTCAGCTCTTCGAGGTCACTTTCATAACGCTCGATTTTTTCCTGCTGACGCATCGCCGTCTGAACCAGACTCAGATGATCGCTGGCGGCCTGATAATCGGTTTCCAAATCGCTTTGCGAACCACTTTGTTCGGCCAGCTCACGCGCCATTTCGACATGACGATATTGTTCGCCGGATAACTGCTTGCGGCTGCTAAACAAATCATTACGCAGCACAAGCGCACCATCGAGATGAATGCGGCGCTCATTGGCATGACGCATATAGTCTGCGGCTACGTAAGACGTTGCTTCAGAAATCAGATGCTTAAACAGATCGCGGTCAGATTGCGTCACGCGGATCGCTTCCAGCGTCATGCGGTTTTCACGCAGCGCCGCTTCCATATCCTGGAAAGCTTTACGCACACCACTGTTTTCCGGCAACAAATAGTCGCGCAGGGAACGAGTGATGGCACTGGAAATACCGCCGTAAAGTGAGGCTTCAATCAGACGATAAAATTTACTGCGGTCGGATGCTGAACGTAAACGACGCGGAATCACACCCAGATCAAACATCAGGGCATGATAATCAGTAATGGAGTTGAACTGCTTGAACTGTACGCCTTCCATTGCCTCAACGCGATCTTTCAGCTCCTGCAAAGGCAGCACGCGGGCCTGACGTTCGCCGACCGTCTCGGTCAGCATTTCTGTCGGATTCACCGCAACCGGCAAACCCTGAATGGTGAAAGGTTTGATATCGACTTTACGGTCACGGCCGGCGACCTGCTGCAGGCGAACCCCCACAACAATGCGCTGGTGACGCGAGTTCACCACATCCAGAACCGAGTAACAGACACCCGCACGTAATTTACCGTGCAGACCTTTATCACGTGAACCGGAGGTGGCGCCCGCTTCCGTTGTGTTACGGAAATGCAGTAACGTCAGATCGGGGATCAGGGCGGTGACGAAAGCCGCCATTGTGGTGGATTTACCCGCCCCGTTGCCGCCGGAAAGCGTGGTGACCAGTGAATCAAGGTCAAACGTACGGGCGAAGAACCCGTTCCAGTTAACCAGCGTCAGTGAGCGAAATTTACCGCGTTCAATCATTCCTGTTCATCCTCTGCGCTCTCATGCCCTTGCTGCCCTGCCAGCGGTTCGCCGTCCTCACTTTCGTCATTCAGTGACAGCGCGCTGTCGACAGGCATCGCTTCACCGTCGCGGATCATCCGCAACTGTGCTTCGCGCGCATCATCGCCGCTGCGGACATCCGCACCAAAACGGAATACCGCTTCGGTGATACGGAACTTGCTGCTGTCAACACCCATGAAATACACCATACCCAGACGGCGCAGGCGATTGAGCGACGTACGAACTTTGTCCTGCAACTTCTGGCGATCCAAATCTGAGCCGGTTGAGCGCTGATTGACGTATTTGAGTAATTTACTTTCATCCGCCAGGCTCAGTAATTCGTCGTACAGTTCCTGCTGAGTAAAAATCCCCTCATGCGCCAGACGTTCCGGGCTCAGATACAAATAGCAAAGAATTTTCCCCACCATCATATCCAGTTCAGATAACACTGAACGCGGGATAAGCGTGGTCGAGCGCGGACGCAGATAGAAAAAACCTTCCGGTGCCCGGATTAATTCCACATTGTAGCGGCTGTAAAAGAGTTCCATTTCTTCCTGATAATCCATCAGAAAAGCATGGTTATCCAGTTCATCAATGCCAATATGACGGCCAGAACGCAGCTGACTGTCGAGAGCAGGAAACACTGAGTTTGCCAGTGCCTGCGCCAGCTTAGCTGGCATTATGTGTTCAATATTTGTCGATGACATGGGCCTGCACCTTGGCTCCGTAATCATTGATTGCCTGCCATTCAGCATGCAATCCTGAAAAATCTGCTTCAGCCACACCAAGGCGCACGGCCTGGTCGACCACAATTCGCGCGACATCAAAATGTCGGGCACGCGGATACTGTTTAAGGTATTCGCGCATTACCATGCCCAGATTGAGCGGCGTTTTTTGTTGCTGATAAACCTGTAAGGCCTGTTCAATCAATGCCGCAAGTTGTTCGCGGATTTCGTTAAACTCTTCAAACTCAAGATCTGGCGGAAGTTCGCCGGTCACTTCTTCGCTACGCAGGGCCAGTTCTTCATCACGCATATCCAGCAGACGATCGGCATTGGCGAACGTCAGCGTCCACGGCTGATCAAAGTAGTTCTGCACCGACTGGCGCAGACGTTGCGCAAACACCCGGTTTTTATCCATATCGATGGCGGTACGGATAAATTTATGCACATGGCGGTCATAGCCAATCCACAGGTCAATTGCCTGCTGACCCCAGCTGGTAATACGGTCGAGTTTGTTCTGCAAGTCGAAAACCAGTTTGTCGACAAAGCTCAAATCGAGTTCGACCATCGTGGCATCCTGAATACGCATAAGATGCGCCTGTAACAGGTTACCGGCGGCTTCTAACGTATCCTGCAATTCACGCAGCGTGCCCGAGGTTTCTGACAGGAGGATTTCACAACTGGAAATTGCCGCGCGCCAGTCTTTATTCAGCAACGCGGCAATGTCATCTTTCACGCCCTGCTGCTGTTCGTCCATGACCCTTTGCGTCATATCGATGCTGTCAAAAATTTCAGCAACGGAGTATTTCAGTGGCGCGTAAACATTGCGATGCCAGTGGAAATCATCGCCACCCTCTTCGGCTGCATCCGCCGCACGCTTGAGTTCCTGCGCCACAATCGACAATTGCATAGACAACCGCAACGTAGAGAATTCACGCTGGCGGATGTAATAATCTGAAATGCCGATCGCCAAAGGCGTCAGGCGATAGATAGCATTACCGTCAGCCAGTTCACTGACGAAACGGTTGAGCAAACGCTGACGCACCATGTCATTGATGGCATTATTGGCACGTACGGTGATGGTTTCGTTTGTCTGCTCAAATCCCTTGCTGACGTGACGAAATGCATCGACCAGTTCACCCTCACTCATTTCCCCATCAAGGCGCTCGCTGTTTAATGTGGCAATCGCCAGAAGAAAAGCCAGCCGCTCCGTTGGCAGCGAAATTGAGAAATCATTTTTTCGTGCCCAGGCGACCAGTTCGGGTACAGTCTGGGAAAATTCGCTCATAATTCGTCCTTCAGAATGGGTTTGTGCGCCATCACGTGGATGTAACGTCCCAAACTAACAAAAGGTTCCTGGCGGCAATAACGCTGCTCCAGCGCCAGAAGCTCGTCAAAATCCTGTTTATGTTGTTGTCTGTTTCGCAAATAATCATGGAACACTCTAACACCGGTCTTGCCGCTGATCTGCATTCCAAGTTCTTCCAGCCACTGATAAACCTGAGCCGGTTCCAGTGGATGATCGGGTAGCAGGGAGCTTTTTTTGATTTTTGGCACACCGGCTTCAACATGACCGAAATTGCCGAGGATCATATGCCGCATGACCAGACCGTGGATATTGTAAAACATCAGCGATAATGCCCCGCCCGGTGCCAGGCAATCTACCAGCGCAGCCATTGCCTGCTGTGGCTCTGCCAGCCATTCGATGACCGCATGGAACAATATCAGATCAACCGGTTGTTCCAAATGTTCGGCGATATTCTGAGCCGGACATTGTACAAATTGCATGTTGTTGCTCACACCTTTTTCCAGCGCAGCAGCCTCAGCGCGCCGGATCATCTCACCGGAAAGATCACACAACAAGACCTTATGTCCTAAAGCAGCCAGTTCGCAGGCCATTTGTCCTTCCCCGCCGCCCGCATCAAGGATACGCAATGGCCGCTGAGGCAAAGTCTGTAATAAATCATGCAAATCCTGACCCAGCACAGCCTGACGGATACGTCCCTTTGTTGTGCCGTAGATATTGCGCGAGAATTTCTCGGCCATATCGTCGAAATTACGATCCTGCATGAAATGAACCCTGCTTCTGAAAACAATTTGGTGAATGATGGCTGTGCGGCAATGCCGGGTGAAGTGCTATTTTGGCACAGGCTGGCATAGAATAAATCATCCTGACGCGGATTCACGCCCGGATGTCGTTTTTTCACCCAAAAGGATCGGTTTCTGATGTTATTTACCCTAAAAAAGACGCTGGGAGGCCTGCTATTACCTCTGCCATTTATTCTGCTTCTCATGGCGATAGCACTGGTATTGCTGTGGATAACCCGGTGGCAAAAAACCGGAAAAGTGTTTTTTTCACTGAGTTGGCTGCTTCTGTTGCTGCTCAGCCTGCAACCTGTGGCGGATAACCTGCTCCGCCCCATTGAATCGGTCTACCCGACTTATCAGGCTGACGGCCATGCGCCGGTAAAATATGTCGTCGTACTGGGTGGGGGTTATACCTATAATCCGGCGTGGGCACCGAGTTCTAATCTCATCAGTAACAGTCTTCCTCGCGTGGCCGAAGGGATCCGCATTTACCGGGCAAACCCCGGTTCGAAAATGATCTTCACCGGTGCGCGGGCCATGACCAATCCGGTGAGCAGCGCTGCGGTTGCCGGAAAAGTGGCGGAGAGTTTAGGTGTGCCGCAAAGCGATATTATTTTACTCGACAGGCCACGGGATACACATCAGGAAGCTTTACAGGTGAAAGAAATGCTGGGAGAGCAGCCCTTTGTGCTGGTGACATCGGCTAATCATCTGCCGCGGGCGATTATTTTTTTCCGGCAACTGGGACTGAATCCTATTCCGGCACCGGCAAATCAACTTGCGATAGATTCCCCGCTCAATCCGTGGGAAAAAGCATTACCACAGGCACTGTTCCTGTCTCACAGTGAGCGGGCATGGTATGAAACGCTGGGGCGCATATGGCAATGGATGACACTGCCGGCACCCGCTGCGAAGCCGCTCAGTTAAGCCACGGCAACAGTTGTTGTCGTGCATAATCGAACTGACGGCGATCGAGCTTGCCGGTATGGATCAGATGTGCGACAGATTCCCACACCAGATACAACCAGCGACGGGCAAGGAACGTTTCCGAAACGGGTGCTTTGTGGAGATAACCAAACAGCAGTTGCTCGCTCATTCCTTTTTCCCACAATCTGAAGAGATCAAACTCGCGCGGCGCCCATAACACGGTGCCGGGATTAATCATCGCCAGTAACTGATCGCTGCGCGGATCTTTGAGCATGCTGCGTAGCGAAAGATTACCGTGAACCAATACCGGTGTATCGTCAAATCCTTCAAACAACGCAGGGATACAGGCACGGGAACGGAAAAGCAGCGTACGATCTTCAGGGGTGAGTTCAGGGGCCTGTAAATGGGATAACGTTGCCCACAATACTTCGATCCTCTGCGGGTACCAATTTTCCCAGCGATTTTCCTGAGTGCTGTCTACCGAACCGACACAACCGTGACTGTCAATCCGGTGCCACGCCAGCATCGCCTCGACAATTTGCTCCTGCAGTATTTGCCAGCGCTCAGGAGTACGTGTTGGTGCTTCCGCCGATACGCCGCGCAGACGCTCAATGAGCAAGATTTCCTGATACGGTTTCTGATGCGTGGTGACCATGCCATAAACCGCCGGCACCCGTACCACGCCTTCCCGTGCCAGCATGGATAATTTATAAGCCTCCTGCCCGGCGATTCCCTGACAGACAAAACTCTTCGCCATCAATGGCATCGCATAACCCTGCTCATCATAGAGAGAGAAAAGATGCGCATAAGGCTGCTCACTGACACATTCGAGACGGGATAAACGCTCGCCCAGCACAATACTCAATTCGGCTTTTAGCTGTTCCATAACGTGTTCGCAGTGACAAATAAATTAACGTTTATGATGAAAGCTTCAGGAAAGGATTACCCCGTGTCAGATCAAATAAAAACCGGATAGTCAGGACAGAAACAGGAAGGCAGTACGCAAAACGAAAAGAGAACAGAAATGACAAAACGGAATGCCGGAACATTCCGCTTTTATGAGCACTTATACCTTGTCGGATCAGGAATTTTTATGGCCCAAAATCACGCGCACACGTTCCAGATCCTCAGCGGTATCAACACCCACAGAAGGAATGGCCTTCGCTACATCAACGTGGATTTTTTCACCGTACCACAGTACCCGGAGTTGTTCGAGTAATTCAATGTGCTCCAGTTTAGTCGGTTCCCATTTCACATACTGGCGAATGAAACCGGCACGGTAAGCATAAATACCGATATGACGGAGGAAGACATCACCGACTGTTTCTTTCGACACGGCAAAACGTTCACGTTCCCACGGAATGGCAGCACGGGAAAAATACATGGCATAGCCTTTGGCATCCCGAACCACTTTTACCGCATTCGGGTTAAACGCTTCTTCCGCTGTTTCAATCGGCACAGCCAGTGTCGCCATTCCTGCTTCACTGTTTGCCAGATTATCCGCCACCTGACGGATAATAACAGGCGGGATCAGCGGCTCATCACCCTGCACATTGACGATGATTTCATCATCAGCAAAGTGACATACCTCGATCACTTCAGCCAGACGTTCGGTGCCTGACTGATGGTCAGCTCGTGTAAGGCAAACTTCACCGCCAGCAGCTTCAACCGCCGCCACAACGTCAGGATGATCTGTCGCAACAATTACACGTTTAGCCCCGGACTCCAGTGCACGCTCCATCACATGCACAACCATAGGTTTACCGTTGATATCGGCCAACGGCTTACCCGGTAAACGGCTTGACCCGAAGCGGGCCGGGATGATGGCAACAAAACTCATGGGTGTGTCTCATCAACAGAAAGCGGTCGGGCCTCGTTTTCTAATAATACGGGAATCCCCTCACGCACAGGATAAGCCAGGCTATCTGCCTTACACACTAATTCCTGCGACTCTTTATTAAAGTAAAGCTTCCCGTTACAGACGGGGCACGCAACGATTTCAAGCAAACGGTGGTCCATAAATTCCTCCCGGAGGCGAATACACCGCATTTTCAGCAAGGTGCAACGCAAAAAAGCATTGGAAACACAACATAGCGGTTCAAGAGAATAGCATAACGCCGCACCTCACGTTAATTCTCACTGATCCTCAAATACGGCCTCAAAAAGTTACGTTTTTGTAAAAAAATATCTTCGTGGGAGGATTGCGTTGCCCAATTTGTGGGAGTAGAATTTTTTCTGTGATGCAAGTCACACTATCAACCCTAAACATGAGCTCTAAAAATGAAAACCATTAACAAAATCATCGCTATGTTCGCTAACTTCAGCCACTAAGCTGAATGTCACCTGCAATCATCGTGAAATAACGGCTGCCTGATGCAGCCGTTTCATTTTATAACCTCAAATCTGCCAGTCTTTTCCCCAAAGCGCCGTTAGCGTTTCAGGTACATTCACGATTTTGACTTTTTCAGCTCCCTGCCACTGTGCAAAACGGCTGATTGCTCCGTGTATATCTTTTGCCCTTCGTGAAGCCATCGTGACATCCGGCTCAAGATGCAGGCTTTTCACTTCCAGTATTTTTTCTTTGCGATGCATTTTTGCATCCACCCTGCCAATCAGCTCACCGCGCTGCAATAAGGGAAGTGTGAAATATCCATACTGGCGTTTTGCTTGTGGGGTATAACATTCGATCCGGTATTCGAAATTAAATAACGTCGACACACGTTTACGATCCCATACCACCGGATCAAACGGTGAAAGCAGCGTGGTGACGGTTGAACCGATCCGTGATTTGATGGCTTGTTGCAGGAGGGGAAACTGTTTGCGATGAACATAATAAGTACCTTCGAGCCCGGTCACTTCGATCGGTGTAATCTCCTCATCTGCCAGCAATTGTGCAATCACAGCCTTGGTATTCACGCGCCTGAGGCGGTAGTAGTCCGCCAGCCATTCAGGTTTGAAGATGCCGAGATATTGCGCCGAACGCCGCAGCATCTGTTGTTCCGCCACGGCCTGTTCAAGCGTTTGGCTCGCATCGTCCCAGCCTGGCATCACCCGTTCAGCAAGGTCGTAAACCCGATGAAAATTACGCCGCTCTGACACCATCAGTTTCCCGGTGGTAAACAACGTTTCCAGATGCTTTTTATGCGGCTTCCAGTCCCACCAGCCACTGGCAGACTTCTTGTCTGCACTGAAGTCTGCCGAACGTACAGGCCCCTTGTCGGCAATATGGCTCAACAGCGCCGCAATATCCGTCTGATGTTCATCAAACCAGGCTTGCGAAAATTTCCACCCCATTCCCTGAGGATTCAGCATCCGGTGGCGCAGGAGTCCGTAATCTTCGCTGGGAATAAAACAAGCCTCATGTGCCCAATATTCGAATATTTTTCCTGCTGAGAGTGCCTGTTCCAGCCACTGAGGATCGTAATTACCTAAGCGGCTAAACAGCACAAGATAAGGACTACGCGCAACGACACTTATGGTATCGATTTGCAGTAAGCCCATATCACGGATCGTGTCCACGACATCCGCTGCAACAGGCTTTCGGGTGACAGGCTCAAGAAGATTTTGCGCAGATAAATGCAGGGCGCGGGCTGAAGCAAGAGATATAACCGGGTGAGACATATCGGTATCCGTGGCAGCAATTTAACTGCGGATACCGATAGCATATTTTTACCGGAGCGTAAAATTCAACTCAACGGTGAACAACAAAACCGGACTCAGAATGCAATAACATCAGCCGCGGAAGGGCCGTGTGCTACGCTGCGGTAAGTGGTGAACTCAACCTTCTGACCGGCACTCAGAGATTTATTACCCGTATTTGCGATGGAAGTACGCTGAACATAAATTTCAGAAGAACCATCGAGCGGACAAATAAAACCGTAGCCTTTAGCCTGGTTGTACCATTTAACTAAACCCATTTTTAACATCATAATTTCTATCCTTTCTTTTGGGCATCCATGAACACACTTTTTTATTATTGTTCGGATGCGTTTGCCCATTGCTAAGTTATTTTTTTATAAAAAACCTCTAATGAGCGAATTAGTTTTAACGATTATTTTTATAACTTTCGCGACATCATATACACGTCGCATTGACCTTTTCAGGTATGAAAAACCCGCCATCCGGCGGGTTTTGCGCTGCTAATATGATGAACGATTAACGTTGTTTCATATCATTACGCTCGTCTCTTTTCAGAGCGCAATAACGTTAGCAGCAGCAGGACCGCGCGGGCTATCCTGAATGGTGTATTCTACACGCTGGCCTTCTGCCAACGTCTTGAAACCCTCGGTTGCGATTGCGGAGAAATGTACGAATACATCCTTACCGCCATCAGCTTGCTCAATAAAACCAAAACCTTTGCTTTCATTGAACCACTTAACCTGACCATTTTTCTTAGACATATTTAAAACCTTTTTACGAAATATAAAATCCTGCCATTCGGCAATGTGAGCCAATAGTTCAGACAATTACTTATGGGGAGGACTTAGAAGGTTCGTCTTGGAAGCGGAATCATGGGGAAACAGATAACGTCTGGGAGGAACTGCTTTACTCTACACTCATACATAAATAGCGCTGCAACACAGGCTGCATGCATTTACTCATAAGTTCAGAGCAATAGCAACCCCCGCTGCGTAATTATTCTGAACTCTAACGCCATAATAAAATATAAGTCTTTAAAATCAGAGGGGACGGGGATTTTAATCAGCTTAATTTTTTTATACAAGGTGCAGCTTTAAGGTCATTCAGCGCACTTAAGGCCTTTTTTCTAAAATCAGATCTGATATTTTTTGCAGTAATTTCTCGGCTTTCCTCCCTGTAATCTTTGCTTCAACCGGCAAATACCACCAGTCAGGTTGCGCAAAAGCCCGGCATTTCACCGCATCTTTTTCAGTCATAAGGAGAGTCTGGCCAGGTTGTATTACGGCAGAAAGGAGTGTGGCGGAATAAGTCCGATGATCAGAAAAAGCGATTTCCTTTTGCAGGACAACCCCTAGCTGTCTAAGCGTGGCAAAAAAACGAGGCGGATGTCCAATCCCCGCCATAGCAACCACATTTTTTAAGCTACCGGCATCACGCTGCTCTCCCGTAGCCAAATTTACCGCCTTACCTGGCTCAAGGATCATGGCCAGTTCACCAGCCTGTGCGGTACCACCATTTGTAATCACCGCATCGACTGAACGCAGACGCGATTCGCGTTCACGCATCGGGCCTGCAGGTAACCAGTGACCATTACCAAAACGGCGGACACCGTCGACGACGACAATTTCGATATCACGCTGCAGTGCATAATGCTGCAGCCCGTCGTCGGTAATCACGATGTCAAGCTCATGCTCCGCAAGCAATGCCTTCACGGCATCAGAGCGAACAGGAGACACCGCAACCGGTGCCCCTGTTCTTTGAAAGATCAGGACAGGTTCGTCACCCGCTTGCGCAGTTGACGTATTCTCGTTCAGGAGAAGCGGATAGCGTTCCGCTTTCCCACCGTAACCGCGAGAAACAACGCCAACACGAAAACCATGCTGTTGCAATGTTTCAACCAGCCAGATAACCACCGGTGTTTTACCGTTTCCTCCGGCGGTCAGGTTACCGACCACCACAACGGGCACCGGGGCCCGCCAGCTTTTTTTCAGCCCGGCTTTATAGCTATAACGGATCAGATTCGCGATCAGACCGTAAAGCCATGCCAGAGGCAGGAGTACAAGATATAGCGGTGATTTGCCTGACCAGATACGATCAATCATTGCCCAAATTGCATCCGGTAGAGTTGTGAGTAAACACCACGCTCTTCAAGCAGGCTCGCATGAGAACCACGTTCCACCACGCAACCATCTTCGATTACCAGAATCTCATCGGCCTTTTCGATAGTAGATAAACGGTGTGCGATCACCAGTGATGTGCGGTTTTTCTGCAGCTCATCCAACGCAGCCTGAATAGCACGCTCAGATTCGGTATCAAGGGCCGATGTCGCTTCATCAAGTATCAAAACCGGTGAGTCACGCAATAAAGCACGAGCAATAGCAATACGCTGACGCTGACCACCAGAGAGCAGAACGCCATTTTCACCAATGACCGTATCCAGCCCTTTATCCATTTTGCTGATAAAGTCCATTGCGTAAGCCATCGTCGCCGCTTTTTCGATTTCTTCGCGGGAGTACATATCCGTACGGGCGTAAGCGATATTATTGGCAATGGTGTCATTAAACAGATGAACGTTCTGAGAAACGAGGGCCACCTGATCACGTAATGACGACAGCGTATATTCCCGAAGATCATGGCCATCCATCAGGATTTCACCTTCCTGAATGTCATAGAAACGGGTCAGCAAATTCGCGATTGTCGATTTTCCTGAACCTGAGCGACCAACCAGTGCAACGGTTTTGCCTTCCGGCAGGCTGAAGGAAATATTACGCAAAGCAGGAATATCACGCCCCGGATAAGTGAAGGTCACGTTTTTAAACTCGACATCACCTTTTACGCGTTTGACTTCCAGTTTGCCCTCATCTTTTTCCTGTTCCATATCCAGAATGGAGAACAGCGTCTGACAAGCTGCCATACCGCGCTGGAACTGGGAGTTCACGTTAGTCAGTGACTTCAAGGGGCGCATCAGGGCAATCATAGAAGAGAACACAACGGTGATAGTACCCGCACTAAGCGTTTCCATCACCGACGGGAAGCTTGCCGCATACAACACAAATGCCAGTGCCAGAGAAGCGATCAACTGAATAATCGGGTCTGAAATTGAAGAGGCGGAAACCATGCGCATACCTTGCTGGCGCATACGGTTACTCACTTTATCAAAACGCGCGGTTTCAACTTTCTGACCACCGAAGATCAATACTTCTTTATGCCCTTTCAGCATCTGTTCTGCACTGGTCGTCACCTGCCCCATGGTGTTTTGCATTGTCTTACTGATATTACGGAATCGTTTAGACACCACGCGGATAACAACAGAAACAATCGGCGCAATCACTAACAGGATTACAGAAAGCTGCCAGCTGTAATAGAACATCATCACAAACAGACCAATGATTGACGCCCCCTCTCGTACAACAGTCACCAGCGCACTGGAAGACGAAGACGCGACCTGCTCGGAATCATAAGTAATACGGGAAAGTAAGGTACCCGTGGATTGCTGGTCAAAGAATGCCACGGGCATTCTCATCATGTGACCAAACAGACGGCGACGCATATGCATCACGACTTTGCCCGAAACCCATGAAATGCAGTAACTCGAAATATAGCCACTGATACCGCGCACAATCATCAGACCGATAACGACCAGGGGCATCCAGAGTAGTATGGAGCGGTCAGCTTTACCAAAACCGTCATCAAGTAGCGGCTTCAGCAAAGACAGCATGAAAGTATCACTGGCGGCGTTTGCGACCAGCGCAATAGCCGCAGCGATCAGCCCGGCTTTAAAAGGTGTGATCATCGGCCACAGACGACGGAATGTCTGCCATGTGGAGAGATCTTTATCGTTCATCATGCAATATCAACCAGCATCGAAAGAAATAGCGGTCTATTCTACTCATTATCTGCAGATACTCCAAACTGGCGGTGGTACCAACGGGGGATTAATTGCTCGCGTAAGCCTTTAATTGTCCAATAATCATCAAAAATGAAGAGGCTGAGTTGACCCGATACAGATGTTGAATGCCAGTCATAACGCGCTTTGTTGTATCTGCTAACAACTTTATGTGCCGGCAGATGCCATTTATTAAAACGGGAGGCTGATGCCAGTACGATAACCGGCTTGACTGCCCGTAGAAAAGGGGGTATCGATGAAGTATTGCTGCCATGATGAGGGACCTGAAGTGCCGTGGCTCGTAATGTGTTTCGCAACTTCCTGACCAGCGCTTTTTCCGTTTCAGCTTCAATATCGCCGGTCAGCAGCAAACTGAATGAACCATCATCAATGCGGATAACACAGCTGTCGTTATTCCGGGCATCGCCGGACATTTTCTCTGGCCACAACACTTCAAAATCCAACCCCTGCCACCGCCATTGCTCGCCCGCGATACATTTCAGATGATGCTGATCAGAAAGGGTACTTTCACGTACGCTGGCAGCAGGGTATCGGTTTTGCAATACGGTTAACCCACCCCGGTGATCTTTGTCATCATGACTGATAATTATCTGTTCCAGCTGGATATTCTTCCAGTTTAAAAACGGAATAATATTTTGTTCAGCGGCTGATCCGCCTTCCCACCTGTTGCCGGTATCATAAAGAACACCTTTGCCATTTTTGCTGATAAGAACAGACAAGCCGTGCCCGACATCAAGCATATCAATCCGCCAGCGCTCTGGTGGATTTCTGTTCATCCAGACGAAAGAAATCGCGAAAAGAGACAGCAAAAGTGAAAAACAATATCTCAACGGGCAAATCCGCCAGCACAATAGCACCAGCCATCCCATCAGGCTCACGACCAGAAAGGATTCACTCAATGGGGTCCAGCCGTCAGGTAATGCTTTAACCCCCCACAGGGCCAGCCTCAGGGTAACGTCAGCCAGTTGCCAGAGCACAGCCTGGACGTAACCTCCTAATGTATAGGGCACGGCGCTCATCAACAAGGCCAGTAATACCAGCGGGACGGTGAACAGCGAAACAACCGGCACGGCCCACATATTGGCCGGAAACGAAAAGAGGTTCATGCCATGGAAAATCCAGACCTGCAGGGGCCAGAGTAGAAGCGTCATCCCCACCTGCAAATGTCCCCAACGGCAAAATGCCCAATACCATGCCTGCTGAAACATTGCCGGCAAAGGTGCCCACTGAAACCAGAAAACCAGTGCCCCCACGGCAAAGCATGACAACCAGAAACTGTCAGATAATAAATTCATAGGATCGGCCAGCAAAAGCATGGCAACCACCCAAAGCCATATCTGCCACGGATGACAGCGGACACGGAACAGACGCAGCAGGATCCACATCGATACCGCTAACGCTGCACGAACTGCAGGTGCGTTGCCTCCGGAAAGCCAGGTGTAGGTCAGCAGAAAAGCGACGCTCACCAATAACGGAAAGCGATAGTCAATCATCTTTACCGGCATCAAAAACTGTATGCCACGTGCCAGCCACCATCCGAATAATGCCGCCACGGAGATATGTAAACCTGATATCGCCACCAGATGGGCGATGCCCGTCTGTTGCAACAGCAGCTTATCTGCCCTCTCTATTAATCCTTTTTCGCCAAAGGCCAGTGCGATCAGCACAGGCGTATTTTCCATCAGCGGCATCTTCTGCTGCACCCGCTGAATAAACTGCTGACGAAGCGAACTTTTCGCGTCAACTGGCTGACTGTGGCGGACCGTTGCTGTCAATGGCGCATGCTGAGCCAGCGCCCAGCGCTGGGCATCAAATCCGCCTTCATTGAGCATGCTATGGACGGGACGCAAGCTGACGGTCATATCCCAGCGCTGACCCGCAAAAAGTTCTTGCCCTCCCTCATCCCAGTTAGTGCGGAACATGATCGGTGGAAAGAGGATTTTACCTTCAACTTTTTCAATCTTGAAGAGTACAGAGGACGTGCTGGTGTTCCCGAGATTAATACTTTCTACCGCTGCGATAACATGCCGTTTTGTGCCCTGAAGCGCTGAAATCTGATGAAGTTGAATATCGCCCTGAAATGAAGCCCAACTGAGACTCAGCAGACCGATCGCTATCAGGCTGAATATTCTGTGATGTAGTCTGAAACAACAGAATGCACAAAGACACAGCATAACCCGTTGAATAACGCTGGGGAGTTCAGAAAAAATGAGCAGCGGCATCATGCCGGCAATAACCGCTAAAGCAGCCTCGTCCAGTGAGATTTTGATGTTTTACTTCCTTCACGTTGTTCAGACATATTTTCGTGCCGGAGTATGGTTTTCACGCGAAGAAGAGACAAGCAGGAGACCGAAACGCTGGGAGACGTTACGCAAATATTTTGTGATCAGAATTGAAAGAGAGATCAATTCATTAGTCGTAAGGCAAAAAAAACGGCACCTGGAAAGGTACCGTTTTACGTTCGCTATAGGCAGACATTTACGTCCAGGCGCAAGCCTTAGCCGTAAATATTCGCGCGGTCGCGCAACTCTTTACCTGGTTTAAAGTGAGGAACATACTTGCCGTCCAGCTCGACTTTATCGCCAGTTTTAGGGTTGCGCCCAACACGCGGAGCACGGTAGTGAAGAGAAAAACTGCCAAACCCACGGATTTCGATGCGTTCACCATCAGCCAAGGTTGCAGCCATATGCTCAAGCATCTCTTTCACTGCATCCTCAACAGCTTTCGCCGGGATATGAGAGTGCTGGCCAGCAAGTCTTTCAATAAGTTCAGACTTGGTCATAGTACCTCCAAGCTTTGCAGCTAAACTACCGTTTCGGGGCGACTGAGCCGCCCCCCGTCATTACTCGCCTTTTGCCGCTTTGAACGCTTCAGCCATAGCGTTAGAGAAGTTGCTTTCGTCTGGTTTGTTGTTAACAACAGCGATTGCATCTTTCTCGTCTGCTTCGTCCTTAGCACGGACGGACAGGCTTACTACGCGGTTCTTACGATCAACACCGGTGAATTTAGCTTCAACTTCATCACCAACGCTCAGAACCAGAGTTGCGTCTTCAATACGGTCGCGAGAAGCTTCTGAAGCGCGCAGGTAACCTTCTACGCCGCCAGCTAATTCAACTGTAGCACCTTTGGCGTCAACTGCTGTGACTTTACCAGTAACAATAGTACCTTTCTTGTTAACAGACAGGTAGTTATTGAATGGATCTTCAGCCAGTTGCTTCACGCCCAGGGAGATACGTTCACGTTCTGCATCAACTTGCAGAACCACAGCTGCGATTTCGTCGCCTTTTTTGTATTCACGTACTGCTTCTTCGCCTGCAACGTTCCAGGAGATGTCAGACAGGTGAACCAGGCCGTCGATGCCGCCATCCA
This sequence comes from Rahnella perminowiae, assembly GCF_019049695.1. Classification (NCBI taxonomy): domain Bacteria; kingdom Pseudomonadati; phylum Pseudomonadota; class Gammaproteobacteria; order Enterobacterales; family Yersiniaceae; genus Rahnella; species Rahnella perminowiae. The sequence goes on along the minus strand of NZ_JAFMOT010000182.1, from coordinate 7,128 downwards.
GACCAATGAAGATACCGAAGTCAGTGATTGACTTGATTTTACCTTCAACACGGTCGTTCTTGTTGTGGGTCTCTGCGAATTGCTGCCATGGGTTGTTTTTGCATTGTTTCAGGCCCAGGGAGATACGACGACGTTCTTCGTCGATATCCAGAACCATAACTTCAACAACATCGCCCACGTTAACCACTTTAGATGGGTGGATATTTTTGTTAGTCCAGTCCATTTCAGAAACGTGAACCAGACCTTCAACGCCTTCTTCGATTTCTACGAAGCAGCCGTAATCAGTCAGGTTAGTCACGCGACCCGTCAGTTTAGTACCTTCTGGGTAACGTTTAGCGATAGCGACCCAAGGATCTTCGCCCAGTTGTTTCAGACCCAGTGATACACGGGTACGTTCACGGTCAAATTTAAGAACTTTAACAGTGATTTCATCGCCAACATTAACAATTTCGCTTGGGTGTTTAACACGTTTCCAAGCCATGTCAGTGATGTGCAGCAGGCCATCAACGCCGCCCAGATCAACGAATGCACCGTAGTCAGTGAGGTTCTTAACGATACCTTTAACTTCCATGCCTTCCTGCAGGTTTTCCAGCAGTTGATCGCGCTCTGCGCTGTTCTCAGACTCAATTACTGCACGACGGGAAACAACAACGTTGTTGCGTTTCTGGTCCAGTTTGATGACTTTGAACTCAAGATCTTTGCCTTCGAGATGCAGCGTGTCGCGAACAGGACGAACGTCTACCAGTGAACCTGGCAGGAACGCACGGATACCGTTCAGCTCAACAGTGAAACCGCCTTTAACTTTACCGTTGATAACACCGGTAACAGTTGCAGATTCTTCGTAAGCTTTTTCCAGCGTGATCCAAGCTTCATGACGTTTAGCTTTTTCACGGGACAGCAGAGTTTCACCGAAGCCGTCTTCAACAGCGTCCAGCGCAACATCAACTTCGTCGCCAACCTGGATTTCCAGTTCGCCCTGTGCGTTTTTGAATTGTTCTGCCGGGATTGCAGACTCAGATTTCAGACCGGCGTCAACCAGTACGATATCTTTGTCGATAGACACAACAACACCACGAACGATGGAACCAGGACGGGTTTCGATTGTTTTTAAGGATTCTTCAAAGAGTTGAGCAAAAGATTCAGTCATGTTGATAATCTTTAGGTTCTTAAGTTTAACGTCCATCTGGCGTCCTGCTGGATGGGGTTGTTTCAAATGCCCCGCTACAGATCCTTGCGGCGAGGTTAAAAAAAACTATAGCCAAAACCGGCACTGAATATTCTTCAGCACCAGATTAAGGCCAGATTACCGGGTTTGTTTTTGCGGTAATCCTAGAATTTCTGTGGCATAAGCCAGTGCTTTTTCGATGACTTCGTCGATAGACATACTGGTTGAATCCAGCAACAGTGCATCGGAAGCAGCCACTAAAGGCGCGATAGGCCTGTTACGATCACGGTCATCGCGTTCTTTGATCTCGGCTAAAAGCCGTTCAAAGTTAACACTAAAGCCTTTTTCCTGCAACTGTAGCATTCTTCTGTTTGCACGTTCTTCCGAACTGGCATCCAGAAATATCTTCACCGGTGCATCAGGGAAAACCACCGTACCCATATCGCGGCCATCAGCAATCAGACCCGGCGCATCGCGAAATGCGCGCTGCCTGCGCAATAATGCCTCACGAACACGGGGGAACGCCGCCGCCTGAGACGCAGTATTGCCTACCGTTTCGGTGCGGATTTCATTGGTAACATCCTCACCTTCTAAAATAACGTGCAATTGCCCGTCCTGAGCCACAAAACGAACGTCGAGATGTGCGGCAAGCGGAACTAACGCCTCTTCTGAGACAATATCAACCTGATGATGCAAAGCTGCCAGCGCCAAAACGCGGTAAATCGCGCCGGAATCCAGCAGATGCCAGTTAAAGGCCTCGGCAAGCGCTTTACACAACGTACCTTTGCCTGCACCACTTGGCCCATCAACGGTGATTACCGGGGCTAAAGCCGTCATTTTTGTCTCCTTTCGGTGGGGGATACCCGCTTCATTAGTCTCACAGGACTAATTCAGGAGCGGCATTATACGCTGCCTTTGCTGCAACTGTTACCCCACATTTTTCAGTTGCCTAAAAAGCGGACGGTTCTGAGCCTGAAAAATAAAAAAACGGACATCCTGGATGTCCGTTTATACAAGGGCAACCTCGTGAAAAGTTATGCCAGTGTGCTGATTGCTGCCAGACGTTCAAAATAGTCAGGGAACGTTTTCGCGGTACACTTCGGATCAAGAATGGTCACCGGCGTATCAGATAAGGCCACCAGCGAAAAACACATCGCCATCCGGTGATCATTATAGGTGCCAATGTCGGCAGACCTCAGCGAATGAGGCGGATCAATGCGAATGTAATCTTCGCCCTCTTCCACTGTTGCTCCGACCTTACGCAACTCAGTCGCCATCGCCGTCAGTCGATCAGTCTCTTTAACACGCCAGTTATAAATATTACGTAGCGTCGTCGGACCTTCGGCAAACAACGCCGCAGTAGCAATGGTCATTGCTGCATCCGGAATATGGTTCATATCCATATCAATGCCTTTAAGTTCACCGCGGGTACATTCGATGTAATCCTCAGCCCAGTGGATAGTCGCACCCATTTTTTCCAGTACATCTGCAAAACGAATATCGCCCTGCATACTGTTTTTGCCGATTCCGGTCACGCGAACCGTACCGCCCTTAATCGCCGCAGCGGCCAGAAAATAGGACGCAGAAGACGCATCGCCTTCGACCAGATAGGAACCCGGAGACACATACTGCTGACGGCCTTTGATGCTGAATTTCTGGTATCCGTGATTTTCGACGTCAATACCAAAGGTTTTCATCAGGTTCAGCGTGATATCGATATAAGGTTTGGAAACCAGTTCACCTTTAATCTGAATGGTAGTGTCGTTACCTGCCAGCGGGGCTGTCATCAACAGCGCCGTCAGGAACTGGCTTGAAACGCTGCCATCGACACTGACGTCACCACCACTAAAGCCACCGCGCAGGCGAAGAGGCGGATAGTTTTCCTGCTCAAGGTAATCAATCTGTGCACCGCCCTGACGAAGCGCATCGACCAGATGCCCGATCGGACGCTCTTTCATGCGCGGCTCACCGGTCAGCACCACATCCTGCTCACCCAGGCACAACGCCGCAGCCAGCGGACGCATAGCGGTACCGGCATTCCCCAGAAACAGCTCCAGACCTTTAGCATTGGAAAAAGCCGTGCCCAGACCTTCGATTTCACACTCTGTCCTGGACGCAGATAAATGATGCGTGACGCCCAACTGAGTCAGTGCTGTCAGCATATGGCGCACATCGTCGCTGTCGAGCAGGTTAGTCAGGCGGGTAGTGCCCTGTGCAAAAGCAGCCAGCAAAAGTGCGCGATTAGAAACACTTTTTGAGCCCGGTAAATTGATGCTGCCGTTAACCAGCGCAACAGGTTGTAATGTCAGGGATTCCACGCTTTCTCCAATTCTTTTTTTCATAAAATGACCCCGGACATTGAGCCGGGGTCATTTTTAAGGCTTCTTACTCAAGCATTCTGCGGGCCCGGAAGCCAGCACACTTAACCGTGACGTTTTTCGAATTCAGCCATAAAGTCGGTCAGTGCTTTTACGCCTTCAACAGGCATCGCATTATAAATAGATGCGCGCATACCACCAGCCACACGATGGCCTTTTAATGCATGCAGACCCGCTTCCTGCGCCTGATCAAGGAACAGTTTATCCAGAGAGGCGTCCGCCATCTGGAAAGGAACGTTCATCCACGAACGGTTCGCATCGGCGACAGGGTTGCGATAGAAACCGGTATGGTCAATGGCGCCATACAACAGTTCGGCTTTTGCGCGGTTGCGTTTTTCCATCTCACGCAGGCCACCCTGTTCTTTCAACCATTTGAACACCATGCCTGACAAATACCACGCGAACGTTGGCGGAGTATTGAACATAGAATCGTTCTCAGCCAGAACGGTATAATCGAGGATAGAAGGCAATTCTGTGCGCGCTTTACCCAACAGATCTTCGCGGACGATAACCAAGGTCAGCCCCGCAGGACCGATATTTTTCTGCGCACCGGCATAAATTACCCCAAAGCGGCTGACATCAATCGGGCGGGAGAGGATGCAGGATGAATAATCGGCTACCACGATTTTGTCACCAAAATCAGGCATTTCATCGATAGCGATACCATCAATGGTTTCATTCGGACAGTAATGAACGTAGGCAGAATCTGCACTCAGTTTCCATTCGCTCATTGGCAAAATACCACGTTTGCCATCGATCGTGGCGTTAACGTCAATCACGTTAGGCGTGCAATATTTTTGCGCTTCTTTGACTGCGCTGTGTGCCCAGTAACCACCGTCGATATAGTCAGCGGAGGATTTATCGCCCAAAAGGTTCATAGGTACTGCGGCAAATTGCGCACGTGCGCCACCATGACAGAACAGCACTTTATAGTTCGAGGGAATATTCAGCAGGTCACGGATATCCTTTTCGGATTCTTCAGCCACCTGGATAAATTCTTTGCTGCGGTGACTGATTTCCATCACCGAGGTACCCAGTCCGTGCCAGTTACAAAGTTCCTGTTCTGCACGACGCAACACTTCAGCCGGGATCATTGCCGGGCCTGCACTAAAATTATAAACCTGAGTCATTTCCCCTCACCACTTCTCTGAGACAGCCACATAGTAATCATTAATTTAACGGTTTTATCATCCGGGACAAGCAGTCTGCAACGGTTATTGATCATGAACTGATAAACAGCGATGAGAAGTTGGTCACAAGGTTCATTCCTCCCTGGAAAGCTGATTTTACAGGATTATCTGTTCACACCCGCACCGTGCTCAGCGCCCTCACCCAGGTGATATTCTGGCACCTTGAATAAGCAGCTTTTACCCGACTTTGAAGGATTTAATCAGGCTACACCGATGACAGGCATCGTGAGCATAAGCGTCCTCTAACCATTATACCTGCCGACCTCCCCGGTCCGACATCTTCATGCTGTCTGAAGCAGAGATCCGCCAGTGGTTACCAGATTCGCCGATAAGCTAAGCGCGTTACAACGCGATTACATTCTTAACACGAATACATGGAGCTCATGCGCAAAACCCCGTATCATTGCGCGTTTTTAGCACGCTCAAAAGTGAACTCAATGACCCAAACTTTTATTCCTGGTAAAGACGCGGCGCTGGAAGACTCCATTTCCCGCTTCCAACAAAAACTCACCGATCTTGGCTTTAATATCGAAGAAGCTTCGTGGCTGAATCCGGTTCCCCACGTCTGGTCAGTGCACATTCGCGATCGCGACTGCCCGCTGTGCTTCACCAACGGTAAAGGTGCCAGCAAGAAAGCCGCACTGGCTTCTGCTTTGGGTGAATACTTTGAGCGTCTGTCGACTAACTATTTCTTCGCGGATTTCTATCTGGGCAAAGAAATCGCTAAGGGTGATTTCGTTCATTATCCGAACGAGAAGTGGTTCCCGCTTCCGGAAGACGACAGCCTGCCGGTGGGTATTCTGGATGAGCGCCTGCATGCATTTTATGATGCCGATAAAGAACTGGTGGCCAGTGATCTGATCGACCTGCAATCCGGCAATCCTGATCGTGGTATTTGTGCCCTGCCGTTTACCCGTCAGTCGGATCTGCAAACTGTTTATATTCCGATGAATATCATCGGTAATCTCTACGTTTCCAACGGCATGTCAGCAGGCAACACTGCCAATGAAGCTCGGGTACAGGGGCTGTCAGAAGTCTTCGAGCGTTATGTGAAAAACCGTATTATTGCTGAATCAATTAGTCTGCCTGAAATCCCTTCGGAGGTTCTGGCGCGCTATCCTGGTGTGGTTGAAGCCATCGCAAAACTGGAAGAAGAAGGTTTCCCTATCCTTTCTTATGACGCCTCGCTGGGCGGCAATTATCCGGTCATTTGTGTGGTTCTGTTCAATCCGGCTAACGGCACCTGTTTCGCCTCCTTTGGCGCACACCCTGATTTTGGCGTAGCACTGGAACGTACGGTGACTGAGCTGCTGCAGGGCCGCAGCCTGAAAGATCTGGATGTCTTCACCGCACCGACTTTCGACGATGAAGAAGTTGCCGAACATGCCAACCTTGAAACCCATTTCATCGATTCAAGCGGTCTGATTTCGTGGGATATGTTCAAGCAGGACGCCGACTATCCGTTTGCTGACTGGAGCTTCAGCGGTACCACTGAAGAAGAATTTGCGACCCTCATGGCTATCTTCGATAAAGAAGATGCTGAAGTGTATATCGCCGATTACGAGCATCTGGATGTTTATGCCTGCCGTATTATCGTTCCGGGCATGTCTGACATTTATCCTGCTGAAGATTTACTGCTGGCAAATAACAGCATGGGTGCGCATCTGCGTGATCAACTGCTGGCATTACCAGACAGTGATCTGCCAAAAGAAACCTATCTTGAGATGATCACACAGCTTGATGATGAAGGTCTGGATGATTTTACCCGTGTTCGTGAACTGCTGGGTATTGCCAGCGGCAAAGACAACGGCTGGTATACCTTACGTGTCGGTGAGCTGAAATCTATGTTGGCACTGGCCGGTGGTGATTTGGATCAGGCGCTGACGTGGGCTGAATGGTCGCATGAGTTCAACTCTTCTGTTTACAGCGATGAGCGCAACAATTATTACCGCTGCCTGCAAACCCTGCTGCAACTCTCTCTGGAAGCAGAACGCGAGCCGGCTCAGTACTATAACGCTTTCGTGAAAATGTATGGTCAGAAAGCGGTTGAGGATGCTTCAGCGGCTATCAGTGGAGAAGTCCGTTTCCACAGTTTGTTTGCTGTCGACCCTGAGCTGAAAGCATTACCTGCCCATCAGGCGCTGCTTGGCGCATATGAAAAGCTGCAAGTCGCCAAACGTCGCCACTGGTCGAAAGCCTGATCCACTGACACGATGAATCCTTTAAAACCGGCAGGATTTACTGCCGGTTTTTTATTTATAGAGCCAGCATCCGTTCACTAAAAAGCCTAAACTTTTGCTGTTCTATTTATGCACAAAAGTTTGACTCGGCAACTAAAATGACGTGTAATTCTGCGCAAAATAATACCCGCCTGTCTTTTTCACGGTAAAAATAG
>NZ_JAFMOT010000110.1:0-1237 GCF_019049695.1 Rahnella perminowiae | reverse complement strand
TGACCCGCTCCCCGTATGTGATCCATTCATAATCAGGAATAACCGGCTTCATGTTGGTTGTGTATTCTGGCAACCGGCAGACTTCTCAGCAAATTCTGACGGGGTCATCCAGCCCAGCGCAGAATGGGGACGCCTCTGGTTATAGTGTATGCGCCAGGCCTCGATTTTGCACCGTGCATCCTCCAAAGACATAAACCAGTTCTCGTTCAGACATTCCTGCCTTAACCTGCCGTTGAAGGACTCCACCGTCGCATTGTCCGTCGGTGTTCCCGGGCGTGAGAAGTCGATTCTGATGCCTCTTTCGTACACCCATCTGTCCAGCATTTTCCCTGCAAATTCAGAACCATTATCGGTTTTCAGCAACTGAGGTAAAGGACGTCTGAGCGCTATGCTATTCAGCATTTCTGCCACTTCTGTTGAACGCAAATTCTGCCCCACGCAGATCCCCAGGCATTCGCGGGTGTACAGGTCGATAACCGTCAGCAGGCGCAGTCGTCGCCCGTCAAACAACGCATCAGAGACAAAATCCATGCCCCAGACGTGATTCGGATACAGACCCTGAGGCTGCGGTTGGCGGCGCTGGGCCGATTTATTGCGACGTGGCCGTTTGAGGCGCAGCGACAGACCCTGCTCACAGTAGAGGCGGTAGATTCTTTTGTGATTATCGCGCCAGCCTTCCCGCCTGAGCATCACGTATACCCGGCGGTACCCGTAATGAACCCGGGTTTCGGTTATCTCACGGATGCGTAGCCGCAGTGCGCTGTCGTCGGCGGCCACAGAACGATATCGAAACGAGCTGCGGCTGACCCGCAGCGCAAAACAGACCTGTCTCTCACTGGCACCGTAGCGGGCTTGCAAATCCCTGACCCATTCGCGCAGGCGTGCCAGCGTCAGCTCTTTTTTGCCAGCACGTCCTGCAGCATCGCCTTGTCGAGGCTCAGATCGGCAACCAGCCTCTTCAGCCGCAGATTTTCCTCTTCCAGCTGCCGCATATGCTTCAGTTCCGAAGGAGAAATGCCGCCGTATTTTTTACGCCACGTATAGAAAGTGGCATCCGAAATGCCCAGCTTGCGACAGACGTCCGGCACTGACGTCCCCAGCTCAGCCTGCTTAAGGGCAAAAACAATCTGCTCTTCGGTGAATCGTGACTTTTTCATCGGCACCACCTCCGTTCAGGGGAGTGTTTATCATGCCGGAATTCTGTTTCTGAATGGAGCAGGATTTTGGGTCAGGGTCA
>NZ_JAFMOT010000111.1:0-1406 GCF_019049695.1 Rahnella perminowiae | reverse complement strand
CCACATTCGGCACTGAATTATCTGACGCCATCAGAGTTTGCAGCACGGTGGCGAAATGGAAAATGTGAAGGTAAACAAACCGACATTACTAACTGACGGTTGTATCTAATCCTGGGGGCAGGTCAGATCAGATAAAGGGATCCGGGGATAAGAAGAGGATGAGCAGACGACCGGCAAGATCGTCTGCTGAAATCATGAAAAGAGGATTATTCGAGGGTTGGATTCATCTGACGCAGATCAAACGGTGTGATCTGATAAACATAATAATTCAGCCAGTTAGTGAACAGCAGGTGACCGTGACTCCGCCAGGTCGCCTTTGGGGCGAGCTCGGCGTTATCCTGCGGGAAATAGTTGTAGGGCATTTCCGGCGATAAACCCGCCGCCACATCCCGCAGATACTCACCAGCCAGCGTTCCTGCATCATACTCAGGGTGTCCGGTAACAAAAGCCATCCGTTTATCTTTGGTTGCAAAGAGATAGGCACCGGCTTCGTCGGATTCGGCGAAGATCTCCAGATCCGTATGCTGGCGGAGCACATCTGCCGGAAAATCTGCATAACGGGAATGAGGTGCCAGAAAGCTTTCATCAAAGCCCCGGGTCAGTAATGCCAGCGGTTGTAGCGTCTGATGGGGATATACACCAGACAACTTCGCTTCACGGGTCATCTTAGGCAGGCCGTAAAGCACATTCAACGCCGCCTGAACCGCCCAGCAAACAAACAGGGTCGATGTGACATGTTCTTTAGCCCAGTGAATAACGCGCTCAATTTCCGGCCAGTATGCTACATCACAAAAGTCGACCAGGCCTAAAGGTGCACCGGTAACGATCAGTCCGTCATAGTTGTCATGTTGAATATCTTCAAAGTCACAATAGAAATTATTCAGATGCTCGGCAGGGGTATTTTTAGATTCCCGACTGTCAATGCGTAACAGCTGCACATCAATCTGCAAAGGAGAGTTGGAAAGCAGTCGTAAAAACTGATTTTCGGTCTCAATTTTCTTCGGCATCAGGTTGAGAACCAGCACCTTAAGAGGACGGATCTCCTGCGTTTTTGCCCGTGATGACGTCATAACAAAGACGTTCTCATTACGCAGGAAATTCACCGCTGGTAATTCATCTGGAACCCGGATCGGCATAACAACTTCCTCACTGCATCCATTTATACGTTTAGACTTCTAGATAGCTGAAGATATCGGTTTTTGATTAAGATGTCGAGCCTGCAAGCGTTAAGTGAAAATGTTTCAACTTAAGTTATTAATTTAGATTATCTGGTTATAAAGGGAAGCAAATGAGTGTTCAGGAAGGGATAAAAAGAGAAATTAAATTGCAGATCATGGCAACGTACTGAGTAAATAATGTACACAATGCCTTAAATTCCCCATAGCGAAAAGCCCCGCACTTTCGTA
>NZ_JAFMOT010000112.1:0-1451 GCF_019049695.1 Rahnella perminowiae | reverse complement strand
AATCCTGTCCCGCTGAAAGCCAGGCATTATGCGGTAAACTTATCGCTGCTGCGTAAAATGCAGAGAAATAACATTAGTGATAAATCACAGGCGACAGAGGTATGATCTGCCGCCTGAATGCTAATTAACTTTTGTCTGTTATCCGCACGGTTCTTTTGATCAGATTCCCCTGCCGGTCATAATAGCGGCTCGGCCAGACAGTATGTGGTGGCACACCGATTGCCTGAGAAATCAGGATCTCTCCTTTCGGCCAGGGTCTGGAAAGTGCATTAGAAAGCGTGGAAGAACTCAGCCCCGCAGCGCGTGAGACTGCTGCCAGCGTGGTGCCTTTCTTGCGAAGTGCTGCAATGATGTCGGCGGGATGCCAGTCGTTGAGTGTATTCATGGATTGCTCCTTCAGATAGTTAATCACTACCACGGGAGCTGCGAAACTCTTTGGTGGTAGCCCAGACGAGGTTCGCAGTACCGGTTCTGAAGGCTACCGGCCAGCCCGAAGGCTGCCCCGCCTGAGCCACCATTGAGATACTGCTTGTGGATTACAGCCACATTTTCAATAGTTGCGTCAAAGCGACGGCACTCTCAATGTGAGGTGCCGCCTTCAGATTACACGGGCTGCGAAACCCGGCTGCGGATTGTGCCGCAGCGGTGTAGATTATATCGGAAATCAGAAGGACTGACCAAGTAACTCGTTGAAGTTGCGAGGTGGATTCCAGGAAGTTTTTATGGAGGAAAAGATGGCTACTTATAAAGAAATAATTGCGGATGTGAAGTCCAGAACAGGTAAAACTATTCACACTCCTTGCTGGATTGCGCATGTCAAAGCGATGCATGGCTTAACCACACGACAAGCTCATAATCGCCAAGATCCCAAAAAACGTGTAAAACCCTGCCCTGAGGAATGGATTAGAGAAATAGAAAAATCTTTGCTGAAATTAGGAATGATCGATTCCCTATAATATTAAGGAGAAAAAATGCCGAAGCTTTTACCCGATTTTATTTCTCAACAACAAATCATTGATGCTATCCAGCAATACAACTGTGGAACCTCGCATAAATTTGATGCTTCTCACATTTATGATGTTATGTATCCTCCCAATAATGTATCTTCTGTCTCGGTTATGTAGGACAATGGCTTGTTCCCTCCATCTTTATCATATTGCTTATAATCTCTATCTTGAATACTAACATTGTATTTGACGTTTATGCTACGAACATTGTTTAGATCACTCTAAACAGTATTGATTTTTTCTTTAAAATGTTACATTGTATAATATTTTTATATCATCGCATACTTTGGATAGACTTATGGAAAAATTCTCTCATTTACTTAAAACAGTCTGGGAGTGGCTGAACGACTTGGCAACCTACATGTCTGGAAATTCAATCCTTAGTGGTACAATAGCCACCTTACTAGCTGCAACCTTTATATTTTTATTTAAGGAGTATATAAA
>NZ_JAFMOT010000113.1:0-1468 GCF_019049695.1 Rahnella perminowiae | reverse complement strand
CTGGCTGAATATAACAACGAGCGGCCTCATGAATCCCTGAACAACCTGACGCCGGAAGAGTACCGGCTGATGGCCGAAAACCCGGAAGTCTCAAAAAGTGCGTGGAACTAAAACAGGTGTGCTTACATATCGTCCCTCTGTCAGAACAGGCCTTAGAACTGCTTGAAATCATGCGCCCAATTAGTGGTAATCGTGAGTACGTTTTCCCTAGCCGAAATGATCCACGTAAGCCAATGAATAGTCAAACTGCAAATGCCGCTTTGAAGCGTATTGGATATGGTGGGAAACTGGTCGCACATGGCTTGCGATCCATAGCAAGCACGGCTATGAATGAAGCTGGATTTAATGCTGACGTAATCGAGGCAGCGCTTGCACATAGTGATAAGAATGAAGTTAGGAAAGCTTATAATCGGTCAACCTATCTCGAACATCGTCGTGAATTAATGAATTGGTGAGGAGGCCTAGTAAATAAAGTGTAATAGAGGGCGCTATTCAGCGCCCTGCACTTAAGATAAGCAACATTTTTTAAATTTCTTTCCGCTTCCACAGAAGCATATATCATTACGCCCCGATTTCTTTATTGAGGTCATAACACCGCCGACATTAACCATTGTATTTTTAATATTAGCAGGTTTGATCGATCTCTCCATTTTATCAGAGTAGGTCCAATCAAAATCCAACATGACTCCATAGTTCACTCTAAATTTCTCAGGAGAAACATGTATCCCAATCCATTTTTTTAATTTAGTAATATATTTTCGTTTAACGCAGTGTGTATGCAATTGTCGCTCTGCGGTATTTTTATCGTAATAGTTAGAGTGAACAGTAAAGCCGACATCTCCAATCATTGTGGAAAAATCATGATGTTTTTTATCGATTGAGGATAGACAAACTGTCTGTCTAGCTATCAGATTTATGTTTTCAATTGCTTCACCGCCAAGTGAAAGAATGAGAAAACCTAAATCTACCGCTAGCTTATGATTTTCAGTCTCTAACGATTTAATTAGTTTATTAATAAACCCCTCTTGGTACATCGTTAAAATCCCATCAGGTGTGCCCTTTCCTGTTATCCCTTTTCTCCGGACAAGCATAGCTATATCGAGATCAGCGCATATATCATCTTCTAACATGAACATATCGCACTCATCATCAACCCATAAGTTTTGTTTTAAATGCAAAGAAAAAACCGTCAACTCATGAGAAGAAAATACTTTATCACTGTAAAAAGAGCGCCTATCTATATAAGATAAAAAATATAATGGAGTACGCAAAAACTCAGTTAGCACATCCAATAAAAAAACGTCCATTATAAATGGCGGGGGTATGTTATCTGTTTTAGTTATTTTTAGATATTGGAGGATCTGAAAATTAAGTGCTGGGTAATTTTCAGAAATGATAGGAACTATGTAGCATTTAGAAACCCGAGAGATTAGTTTGATTTTTTTGAATTTTTGATAAGCTAAATCGC
>NZ_JAFMOT010000114.1:0-1479 GCF_019049695.1 Rahnella perminowiae | reverse complement strand
TGGATTAGTCTGTAACAGAGTCTCTCAAATAATCGCAATGCGGCGGTGGAAACACCTTCGGGTTGTGAGGTTAAGCGACTAAGCGTACACGGTGGATGCCTAGGCAGTCAGAGGCGATGAAGGGCGTGCTAATCTGCGAAAAGCGTCGGTAAGGTGATATGAACCGTTATACCCGACGATACCCGAATGGGGAAACCCAGTGTGCTCCGGCACATTATCGTTAGATGAATACATAGTCTAACGAGGCGAACCGGGGGAACTGAAACATCTAAGTACCCCGAGGAAAAGAAATCAACCGAGATTCCCCCAGTAGCGGCGAGCGAACGGGGAAGAGCCCAGAACCTGAATCAGTTTGTGTGTTAGTGGAAGCGTCTGGAAAGTCGCACGGTACAGGGTGATAGTCCCGTACACAAAAATGCACAGGCTGTGAGTTCGATGAGTAGGGCGGGACACGTGACATCCTGTCTGAATATGGGGGGACCATCCTCCAAGGCTAAATACTCCTGACTGACCGATAGTGAACCAGTACCGTGAGGGAAAGGCGAAAAGAACCCCGGCGAGGGGAGTGAAATAGAACCTGAAACCGTGTACGTACAAGCAGTGGGAGCCTACTTGTTAGGTGACTGCGTACCTTTTGTATAATGGGTCAGCGACTTATATTTTGTAGCAAGGTTAACCGAATAGGGGAGCCGTAGGGAAACCGAGTCTTAACTGGGCGTCAAGTTGCAAGGTATAGACCCGAAACCCGGTGATCTAGCCATGGGCAGGTTGAAGGTTGGGTAACACTAACTGGAGGACCGAACCGACTAATGTTGAAAAATTAGCGGATGACTTGTGGCTGGGGGTGAAAGGCCAATCAAACCGGGAGATAGCTGGTTCTCCCCGAAAGCTATTTAGGTAGCGCCTCGTGAACTCATCTTCGGGGGTAGAGCACTGTTTCGACTAGGGGGCCATCCCGGCTTACCAACTCGATGCAAACTACGAATACCGAAGAATGTTATCACGGGAGACACACGGCGGGTGCTAACGTCCGTCGTGAAGAGGGAAACAACCCAGACCGCCAGCTAAGGTCCCAAAGTCATGGTTAAGTGGGAAACGATGTGGGAAGGCATAGACAGCCAGGATGTTGGCTTAGAAGCAGCCATCATTTAAAGAAAGCGTAATAGCTCACTGGTCGAGTCGGCCTGCGCGGAAGATGTAACGGGGCTAAACCATGCACCGAAGCTGCGGCAGCGACGCTTAGGCGTTGTTGGGTAGGGGAGCGTTCTGTAAGCCGTCGAAGGTGAACTGTGAGGTTTGCTGGAGGTATCAGAAGTGCGAATGCTGACATAAGTAACGATAATGCGGGTGAAAAACCCGCACGCCGGAAGACCAAGGGTTCCTGTCCAACGTTAATCGGGGCAGGGTGAGTCGACCCCTAAGGCGAGGCTGAAAAGCGTAGTCGATGGGAAGCTGGTTAATATTCCAGCACTTGGTGTT
>NZ_JAFMOT010000116.1:0-1557 GCF_019049695.1 Rahnella perminowiae | reverse complement strand
ATCGACCAGCTCTGGTTAAGTGCTTCCGGCGTCGCCAGCGGAGCCGGATTGCGCACCGGCAGACGTTGCTTTCCCTTACGGCGAAAATTCAGTTTCAGCAGGCAGTAAATCCGGTGAACGCGTTTGTCGTCTAATCAGTCAATATCTGGATCAGATGGGGTCTTTGTCGTCTTCGTAGTCATTTTTTAGATGCTACAACATGTTGCCAGACGTCGTCTTCATTCCTATGTGATTCCCGCAGGGGTATTGCCCTGCAAAGCGTGATTCCCGCAGGGGTATTGCCCTGCAAAGCGTGTCCCGGAATTGAAGTGTACGACGAGCTCAATCTGATTTGATTATGACTTTTCGTTCTTTAATTTACCGCTTTAAGACGTTCATTATAAAATGTCTCTGATTTCCACATACTTAACATCAATGTCGTCAGTTTTCGAGCCAGGGCAACAATAACCTTCTTGTAACCCATCCTGCGTCGGAGTCCATTTGCCCATATTGCCAAGCTTGTATCAGTACCATAACGCGTTAACAGGCAGGATGCTGCTTCGTAGATAAGCGTGCGTGTCATTCTGTTTCCCTGCTTTGAGATTCCCCCATTTCTGTCAACTTCGCCGGATTGATACTTTTTGGGCGTTAATCCGAGGAAAGCTCCTGCATCGCTGACCCGTCTGAAGCGAGAGGGGTCGTCAATTGACGTTTTAAAACTTAATGCTGTCAGAACACCCACACCCGGAATAGATTGCAATATCTGGCAAACCGGATCTTTTCGGGCTAATTTTTCTAGCATGTAGTTAAATTTTCTTATTTGCTCGGAAAGATGTTCCCAAGTATCAAGCAACATAATAACTGCAGGTTTAACTGTTTCCAGCGAAGGTGATGACTCGAGTACGGCACGTTCAAAAACACTATTTTTCCCGGGTGGAAGAACAACCCCGAAGGTTTTCAAAAGTCCGCGGATCTGATTCGTTACGGCAACACGAAGCTGGACCAATTTTTCCCGGCTGGTAAGAATGAGTCGTTGTTGATGGCATTGAAGACTTTTGACATGTACTGGCTTGTACCAGCCGGAAAGAACCAGTCTTGCTATACCAAAAGCATCATTTTGATCGGTTTTATTTAACTGCATAGATAAAGCCGCATGAACATGTCGTGCGTGGATACAGTCAACGTCCAGACCAAAATTCCTGAGAGAATGGTAAAGCCAGACGCAAAGCGGCCCTGTCTCCAGACCCACTTTCGACTTATCAAATCCTTCAGAAAAGAGATAATCAGCTATAACACCAGGATGCGTATCGACGTTAACCATCCGAATTTTATTACCGTTATGGTCAATAACGCAGATGCTTGTTTTCTTCTGGGAAACATCAAGTCCAACGAAAGTTTTCATGGCAATCACCTCAGATATCACAGACTGGGATCGTATTAAGATTACAGCATGTGGTTCCAGACGTGCCCCTGCCTGCGAAGTACCTGAAAAAGCTTCTTAAAACCGTAGCGGGGATAGCGCTCAGCGACCTCGGTCAGCCTCTGGATCACCGCTTCATCACGTCGCGTATCCGGTTG
>NZ_JAFMOT010000117.1:0-1826 GCF_019049695.1 Rahnella perminowiae | reverse complement strand
GACTATATGTCGAGAAATTACAAACAAGGAAAAGGCACTCCAAGTTGTAAATTACCTGTAGCAAAAAATCCAACTAATTACTTTAGGTTCAGTGTTATCTGTGACTACATGCAATGGCTCTGTAAAGTCTATTTGACTTTATCAAACGATAAAAATGTAGAATTAAAAATAAAAAATTTCATTACAGCGGTAAAAAGTAAAAGACCATCGAATGTAGACAGGTATAAAAAAGAGATACCAGATAAGGCTCTTAATCAAAAACAACTTGACTACTTATTTGATATTGTTAAACCGAACTCGGATAATAATCCATTTTCTTCCGAAGTGCAGAAAAGAAATCAATTAATAATGCTGTTGCTTTATTCATTTGGTATAAGAGCAGGAGAGCTTTTGAATCTAAGGATCAGCGATATTGATTTTGCACATTCTACTATTGCAATAAAAAGGCGAGCTGATGATAAGTCTGATCCACGAGTGAATCAGCCCCTCGTGAAAACATGCGAAAGGAAATTACCTGTTGGAGAGACCCTAATGGGAGAGATCTATAATTATATTATTGTAGAAAGAAACAAAGTTAAAAATGCAAAAGGTAATGATTTTCTTTTCATCACCAATAAATTAGGAAAAACAGTTGGAATGCCTTTATCAATGTCGGCATATCATAAAATCATCAACATAATTAGCAAGGCTCACCCAGAGTTAAATGAGTTAAGTGGGCATATGCTGAGACATACTTGGAACTATGAGTTTTCCAGAATGATGGATGAGAGGGATGAACCCTTTTCAGAGGAAAAGGAAGCCCAGATTCGATCTTATATTATGGGGTGGGTAGTTGATTCGGAAATGGCAAAAATATACAACGCAAGACATATCGTAGAACAGGCTCATAAGACCTCATTGGTGATTCAAAATGAATTTATGGAGAGAGCTATATGAATATTGTAAAACATCAAGAAGATAAGGTGTATTTAACCGCGAAGCAACCTGATTATTCATTTTGTATAAATGATGAGAAATGGGTGCTAGATCGTAATAACATAGTAAATGTTAGATATGTATCAAGATTTCTTCATCCAAAGTTAACTGAGGGATATATAAACACGCTTGCCTATTATGCCTGCAAGTATAGTCCAAGCTACGTTATAAAGATCAATAACAACATACATGATTTTATTAAGAAGATGACCCCTGCTTATATTGAAGAAACAGTTATTTTAAATTATAAAGATACACTGCCGAAACAAAGGGTTCAATATTTAGTCACACTGAGGAGTTTCTTCAAAACATGGTATTCATTGGGATATTACGGAGTTGATGAAAAGGTTATATCACTTTTCAATGTAATGAAGTTGAAAGTTAAAGAAGCAGGGGATGCGGTAAAAAATGAAAATCCTGAACAAGGCCCATTAACAGACCCTGAGCATTATACATTCAACAGGGCAATTAGAAATGCTTATGAATTCAATAAAATAAATTTATATGAATTTTCTTTGGCGCTGTTGGTAAGTTTTACAGGAAGAAGACCTGCGCAAATTACTTCACTAAAATTTAAAGATATTGTAAGAGAATTGACGATCAATGGCAAAGTTGAATATTACATGAATTTCCCTAGAATAAAGCAGGGGCTTGAGTTTAGAAAATCTTTCAGAAAGTTAATTCTTAGTGAATACATTTTTAATATTGTTCATGAGCAGGCTGTTTGACCTGCTCCCCGTTGATTAATACACCACGATGTTAGTAATGTCTTCATAAGCCACATGAGGACATCCCCATGAAGAAGCGTTTTTCCGACGAACAGATCATCAGTATCCTCCGCGAGGCTGAAG
>NZ_JAFMOT010000118.1:0-2608 GCF_019049695.1 Rahnella perminowiae | reverse complement strand
TACCGTTACCCGGCGCGGAAGAACTGGGCAGCACGTCAACCTCGCTGCCGATCCCGGATGAACAGTCATTCGATGATTACATCCTGGTCAATCTGCCGCACGGCATGCCGCCGGTTTATATTTATCTGAGTAAACCGCCGGTGAGGTTTTTGGATGTTGAATTATACAGTGACTTTAAGCGGCGTTCGAGAGAAGGGAAGTTTGAGGCGGATCATATGCCGTCTGCGGCGGCTGTCAAAGAGTATTTAAAACGATTGGAGCCTTCGCTTACTGAACAAGAAATAAACTTTTATGCACAAGATGTTGCTTCACTTGTAATTCCAAAAGAGGTGCATCAGAAGAATAGTGAAACTTTCGGAGGTCGTAATAATCCAACGCAAATACTTCGGGATTCTATGGACTTGCGAGCTGCTGCGGATAGAAATTTCGATGCGATCAAATCGGTATTAGAAGGGTATGGCGCATCGGATGAACAACTCGAATCAGCGAGAGTTAACATTCATACGCTAAATGAAGATAAGGGACTATATAAATGACAGTTAACGTTGAAGTACTTGTTCGTAGCTTAGGCCGAACATATCAGCAAATAGTTGATGCAGGTACTATTACCTATAAAACCAAACCAGCGGCCACATCTGGAGAACCAACTATTCATTTGGATATGGCAAACGAAGGCCTCTTTTTATCCTTCAAACGTGAAGGGCGAGTTCTGAAAGAAGTCTCATTAAAGATTCAACATGACAAAATAAAAAATTGGTTTTTTCCTAATGAATTACCTTTCGGATTAAAGAAAAGTATGTCACGGCTATGGATACATGAAAAATTTGGAGAGCCAAGTAAAAGTACGAGTCCGAAGATGGTGATGAAAAGAGCTATTGGCAGCGCCGATCTCTTTAACCTCAATGGATTCCATATGCCAGTCAGTATGCAAATCCGTTACGACCTTAATGAGATGGTTAAATCGGTTGTATTTCTGCCTACAGCTGAACTCCGTTGGTAAGTGCAGTATCTTCAGTCTAATGCTCACGCGATTAACATGCAGTGCTAAATAAATAACCATTATTTATACAGCTGATGCATTCAATCGAGCGGATGAGTTGCTTAGTGCTTAGTTTTAAAATTGATATTCCGAAGGAAAATTACCCGGAATATCAAAGATTATGAAAGGGTTGAATCTGATGATAACGATTTGTTGCTGGTTTAGGGGGCTTCGATCTCACGCAGGAAAAAGTAAAAGCGATAGAGATTATTTTGAATAAGCATTTTTTCAGGGAAGATCTTGATTTTCAAATAGGCAGTAGCTTTAGGTGAGCATGACATCTGCCCTGACTGTAATTGGTAAGGTGACCCTTATTTAGGCTAATAAAAACTACCTGGAACCTACCTCGCAACTTCAACGACTTACTTGGTTAGCCCTTCTGATTTCCGATATAATCTACACCGCTGCGGCAAAATCCGCAGCCGGGTTTCGCAGCCCGGACTCTTTTAGGAGATACATCCCTTTGCCGTTGGCGTGGGGTGTGTCAAAGCCTTTGCACACCTATGTAAAATTGGCAACGCGCTATATTTACATATCAATGGTGGCTCAGGCGGGGCAGCCCTCGGGCTGGCCGGTGTCCTAGAAGGCCGGTACTGCGAACTCCGTCTGGGCTACCACCAACGAGTTTCGCAGCTCCTGTGGTAGCGATAATTGCTTACTTCTAGGATCTCGAAAATGAATTTATCTCATAATCCCACTTTCTTACCCTTTGTTTCTCCTTCTGTGATTCTCAACGCAGGAGCGCAAAGCCATGCATAACAACGACTGGCATCCCGCCGACATCATTGCAGCACTTCGCAAGAAAGGCACCACGCTGGCAGCGGTATCACGCGCTGCGGGGCTGAGTTCTTCCACGCTTTCTAATGCACTTTCCAGACCCTGGCCCAAAGGAGAGATCCTGATTTCTCAGGCAATCGGTGTACCTCCGTACACTGTCTGGCCGAGCCGTTATTATGACCGGCAGGGTAAGCTGATCAAAAGAACCGTGCGGATAACAGATAAAAGCTAATTAGCATTCAGGCGGCAGATCATACCTCTGTCGCCTGTGATTTATCACTAATGTTATTTCTCTGCATTTTACGCAGCAGCGATAAGTTTACCGCATAATGCCTGGCTTTCAGCGGGACAGGATTCAGATGACAGCGTAATGATCTGATTCAGGTCATCCGTATCCAGTGTAGAATCGAAGTAGTGCCAGAAATGAGAGCGAGTGACAGAACAGTTACGACAATTTTCATTTTATATCCATCAATTATCATGTGTTATTTTATGTGCTGACTGCATTTTAATGTTGAACGTAATCTTACATGAAGAAACCTGTAAGGGTATTTGTGCCATAAATATTTTATATACATTTACCATAACCCCTTATTAGTAATGATGGGTCTTTTTTTTCTTATCTTTTTATATGAATGAACCGGGTAATCTAAGCGATTTATCTCTTATGACTTAGCTCAATCTTTATGGGTTTATATTTATTGTTCGTTGTGGGTGTTTATTTTAGCTGCTTATCATACCGGTGAAACTCACCTCAATGGACGAAAAATAAATATGGAAATGCAATTCACT
>NZ_JAFMOT010000119.1:0-2826 GCF_019049695.1 Rahnella perminowiae | reverse complement strand
GTCCACATTCGGCACTGAATTATCTGACGCCATCAGAGTTTGCAGCACGGTGGCGAAATGGAAAATGTGAAGGTAAACAAACCGACATTACTAACTGACGGTTGTATCTAATCCTGGGGGCAGGTCAGACCGTCGATATCATCTGCTGGGGATTTCAACCATCCATGTATTTTATTCGGGATGGTCAGGCACCTTGTATTGGTGAGTTACTCAACCAAATAGCACTTAAAAATAAGGTGCAGGTTCGTGTCCTTGGCTGGGAAATGCCTTTTAATTCAGCTGGAGTTGCTGGCGAAGCGAATTTACCTAATAAAGGTCCTATCAGCATTAAGGCACGAGCAGGACAAACCTCAACTGTGGAACAATACGCTTATGATGGCGAATGGTTTAGACAACACTCATACGAAAGCAAACTCCAAGCGGTAAGTGCGGCGGGAATGAATGTTGGCTTTACTAAAGTTAAGCATGATAAAGACAATATTAACAAAATTCTTACTGAAACTCCGGTATTCGCCGGTCGTGGATTCAATCCGAAAGATCGTGCAGAACTGGCCTACAGATCAACATATCAAAGCATTGATAAGAATCTGAGCGCTTACACAGTGCTGACAATGGCAGGCACGGTAACTCACCATCAAAAAACTGTGCTGATTGACTTTGAATTACCTGAGCATGCCATCGGTTTCGTTATGGGGCATAACATGCTTGACGAATATTGGGACACGGACTCTCACACTTCCATGAATCGTCTTGCCAAAGATAAAGTTGGACCTAACACAGGACCACGCGGAGATCTGCCAAGACAAGATATATCCAGTCAGGTAACCGGGCCAATTCTGGAACATTTGCATAAAAACTTTGCCACCGCGTGGCTGAGGGAAACGGGACAAGATTTACTCATTATGCGTAATGCTAGAGAAGTCGCTAAAAAGCTTCAACAGCGTTCAGAATTTGGCACTCCGATCATGGCGCAACTTTTGCGCACTCAGGCGCAGGAAGGCAAACGAGATATAGAAAAACTCTATTTGAAAACAGTTAATAATGCGACGCAGTTTATATATATAGAGAACCAATATTTTCGCTGGCCTCCATTGGCAGAAGCCATCAAAAAAGCAGCAGAAGTTCAAAGCAAAGCGGGCAGGGATCCCGGTGAACACGGTTCATTACATTTATTCGTTGTCACCAACGTTACTGATCAGGGTATTGGTGCTGGCACGGTGAATACCCAACGCATGTTGGAAGTTCTCGGCCGCGCCGACACAATTCCGAATGTGACAAAATTGACCAGGATTGGCAAAGCCAGCGAAGAAGTTTTCACCACGGCGCCTGCTATATATCTCGATCCTGCCGATGCGAATAAAAGGTATCAGGACTTGCTAAGAAAAACGGCAGGATTTGAAAAACAGGCTCAGGAAATTCAGGACAGCACAATTAAACCTGAAACGGTTCCCGGTCTGAAAGTTCATATTTGCTCACTGGTGGCAAAAGATTCACCTGCAGAGAAATGGATGCCTGTTTATATTCACTCCAAGCTCATGATCATAAATGATGTTTTCACTACTCATGGCTCCGCCAATATCAACACCCGCAGTATGCAAGTAGACAGCGAAATGAATATTGCTCATGAGATGAAAAGCGTGACAAAAGCGCTACGACAAAAGCTTTGGAACCTGCATACGAATAAGCAAGGTGCGCAGGATGATCCTGACAAAGCATTTGAAGCTTGGGAAAAACTTCTTGATAGAAATAAAAAGCTTCAGGATACAGGGGTAGATAATCCTGCAGCGCCATTGATAAAGTTTCGCTACAACGAGTCTACTCTGAAGGATCTGGACTAATGCGCAGATTATTATTGTTATCTTGTCTTCTTTTAACGGCCTGTGACGGCGGTAAAAACACGACTTCTGTAAAAAAGGATTTTGCTATGGACCCGCTCACTAACGTTAATGCCAAACTGGCCTTTACCTGCAAACTCGAAGCTATCCCCGACGCTCCCGCTGAACCCGATATATTGTATAAATACGCCCGCTGGTTACAGGTCAACAACCAGCTTAAACAAGATAAAACAGTGGATGTGGAAACCGAGCGGCTTTACCGGATTGCAGCAGCCAATGGTCACTATAAAGCTAGCATCAACCTACAAAACAGCGCGATGCGTGGACAGTTTTCACTAAATAGTGATGAGCAGCTGCGCATGAGCCAACAATTGATCGATGCCAAGATAGCGACTGGTTACTATTTTATTGCTATTTATCTTGAACGAGGCGCTGCAGGGCTACAGCAAGATCCTGAAATGGCATTGCGTTACTACCGCAAAGCTGCCGATGAGGGGAATCAACAAGCCCAAGCTTATGTTGGTGACAAATTATCTCCGGCACAAATGGCACCGGATGTATCCAGACAAATGCTCCATTGTGCCGCCGAACAGGGAGATGGTGGAGCGGCTAATGACCTAGGTAATGCACTGGCAGTAAAAGGTCTTTATCAAGAGGCTGTCAAGGCATTCCAGTTAGGGGTGATGGCTGGTGATTCAACATCTGCCAGCTTTTTAGAAAGTGGATTCAATGGTCCTGAATCTTCTAATAAACTTGATTACCTAGCCTTGCCGAAAGACCCTGAGCGCGCCAGACGATATGAAGCAATCTGGAGAATTCTTGCCAACTACTCGTATGCCCACCCCACCGTCCCAGAAATCAACGATATCGTCCCCCTCCCACCGGCCCCGCTGCCTGCCTGGGATGGCAAGATAAAATGGCTGGAAGATCGCAAAGCGAACATTCCGCCGACCAAACCCAGCGAAGCCCTGATTGAGAAGCTGGCGAAAGA